>NZ_WIVQ01000062.1:0-28339 GCF_009600545.1 Pseudomonas sp. FSL R10-1339
GGCCAAGGCCGTTGCAGGCTCTGCCACCGCGCTGGACGCCCACCGCGCACTGCGCATGGCCACCCTCAATGGCGCGCGCGCCCTGGGCATTGAAAGCGACACCGGCTCGATCGAAATCGGCAAGGCCGCCGACCTGGTAGCCTTTGACCTCAGCGGCCTGGCCCAGCAACCGGTTTACGACCCCGTTTCGCAGTTGATCTACGCCACAGGCCGCGATTGCGTTAAACATGTGTGGGTCGCAGGCAAGCAGTTGCTCGAGGATCGACACCTGACCCGCCTGGACGAGCAGCAACTCTGCGCAACCGCAAGGGCCTGGGGCGAGCGCATAAGCGGCCATACTCATTGATTCAGTACCTTCGGGCCTGCGCCCGGAGCTTTACCAGATTATTCAGCTTTAGAGGATTTACCCATGAGCAACGTTGACCACGCCGAGATCGCCAAATTCGAAGCGCTAGCCCATCGCTGGTGGGACCGTGAGAGCGAGTTCAAGCCGCTGCACGACATCAACCCGCTGCGCGTCAACTGGATTGACGAGCGCGTACAACTGGCTGGCAAAAAAGTCCTCGACGTCGGCTGCGGCGGCGGCATTCTCAGCGAGTCGATGGCTCAGCGCGGCGCCACCGTAATGGGCATCGACATGGGCGAAGCCCCGCTGGCCGTGGCACAGCTGCATCAGCTCGAGTCCGGCGTAAACGTTGAGTACCGCCAGGTCACTGCTGAAGATCTTGCTGAAGAAATGCCCGGGCAGTTCGATGTAGTCACCTGCCTCGAAATGCTTGAGCATGTACCCGACCCGTCATCGGTGATCCGCGCCTGCTACAAAATGGTCAAGCCCGGTGGCCAGGTGTTCTTCTCGACCATCAACCGCAACCCCAAGTCCTATCTGTTCGCTATCCTCGGTGCGGAATACATACTCAAGCTGATCCCCCGTGGCACCCATGACTTCAAAAAATTCATTCGCCCTTCCGAGCTGGGCGCCTGGAGCCGCCAGGCCGGATTGAGCGTCAAGGACATCATCGGCCTGACCTACAACCCGCTGACCAAGCACTACAAGCTGGCCGCCGATGTTGACGTCAACTACATGATCCAGACCCTTCGCGAGGAGTAACACATGCGTTTAAGAGCAGTTCTTTTTGACATGGACGGCACCCTGCTCGACACCGCGCCGGACTTTATCGCCATCTGCCAGGCCATGCGCGCCGATCGCGACCTGCCTCCCGTCGCAGACAAACTTATCCGCGACGAGATTTCCGGCGGTGCACGCGCCATGGTAGCAGCGACCTTCAACATGGACCCTGACGCACCTGGCTTTGAAGAGCTGCGTCAGGAGTTCCTGGAGCGCTATCAGCGCGATTGCGCAGTCCATACCAAGCTGTTTGATGGCATGGAAGAGTTGCTCGCCGATATCGAAAAGGCCCATCTGGTGTGGGGCGTCGTCACCAACAAACCGGTGCGCTTCGCCCAGCCAATCATGGAACGCCTGGGCCTGGCCGAGCGCTCGGCGCTGCTGATTTGCCCCGATCACGTCAAAAACAGCAAGCCGGACCCCGAGCCGCTGATTCTGGCCTGCAAAATGCTCGACCTTGACCCGGCCAGCGTACTGTTTGTAGGCGATGACCTGCGCGATATCGAGTCCGGGCGCGATGCCGGGACCAAAACTGCAGCCGTGCGCTTTGGTTATATCCACCCTGACGACAACCCTGATCACTGGGGTGCGGACGTGGTGGTCGATCATCCGGCCGAACTGCGCAAAGTGCTGGATAACGCGATGTGCAGCTGCTAACGATGACCGATTTTGTTGAGGTTTTTTATGTTTGATTATTCAGCCCGCCCCAACCTGCTCCAGGATCGGGTGATCCTGGTTACCGGCGCCGGTCGCGGCATCGGCGCTGCTGCAGCCAGGACCTATGCCGCACACGGCGCAACCGTATTGCTGCTGGGCAAGACCGAAGCCAACCTAAGCCAGGTCTACGACGAAATCGAAGCTGCGGGCCATCCGCAGCCAGTGGTTATCCCGTTCAACCTCGAAACCGCCCAACCCCATCAATACGATGAGCTGGCCGCCATGATCGAGACCGAGTTCGGCCGCCTTGACGGGCTGCTGCACAACGCTTCGATCATTGGTCCGCGCACGCCGCTGGAGCAGCTGTCGGGGGAAAATTTCATGCGCGTGATGCATATCAACGTCAATGCCATGTTTATGCTCACCAGCACCCTGCTACCCCTGCTCAAGCTGTCGCAGGACGCCTCGGTGATCTTCACTTCCAGCAGTGTCGGGCGCAAAGGCCGTGCTTACTGGGGTGCCTATGGCGTCTCCAAGTTCGCCACCGAAGGCTTGATGCAAACCCTGGCCGACGAAGTCGACGGCGTGGCCCCGGTACGTGCCAACAGCATCAACCCCGGCGCGACCCGCACCAGCATGCGCGCCCTGGCCTATCCGGGTGAAAACCCGGAGAACAATCCAGAGCCACACGAAATCATGCCGGTTTACCTGTACCTGATGGGCCCGGACAGTACCGGGATCAACGGCCAGGCTTTCAACGCACAGTAACAGGGCAACAAACAAAAACCGCGGGCTGCATCCCATGCAGTCCGCGGTTTTTTTATGCACTGAAAAGCCGGTGTTCAGCTCTCGACCAGTTCCCGATGCTCACGCGCCACAGCGGCCTTGTCGAACAACAGGCAACTTTGCAGAAACAGATACATATAATCGTAGCTCTTGCAGATGGCTTTGCGCAGTTCAGTGATCTGCTCCTGGCTCGGATTCATTCCCACAAGGGTACAGACAATTTCCAGCGCCTCCCAGGGATGCTCGTCATCGTACTGGGCGTGCATCTTCAGCCACTTCATCGCGCGCTTGCGTTGATCGACCGCAAACGACTCTTCATAGATATCGGCTGAGCAGACAATCGCCGCCCACTCACCCACGGCACCCTCGATGGCGTAGTTGGTGGCAGCCATCGCCACGGCCAGCGAATCCTTGGAACAGCTATGCCAGCACCAGTCGTTCAGCGCCTGAAACTCGGCAGGCAGGTCCTGGGCATTGAGGTCTTCAAGGCTGACCCCATGCGCCAGCGCCCAGTTCACCCAATAGTCGGCATGGTTAAGCTCGACCCGGATATTGCGAATCAGCCAGCGGCGGGCCATGTCTTCGCCGGGGTGACGCCCGTAGCGGGTCTTGCCCAGGTTATGGCCCATGTACAACGAAAACTGCTCGACCACCGGCCAGCCGCCCACGAGAAACATGCGCATTGCTCTGGGGCTCAAGGTGTTGTCACGCATGCGCTTGTAAATTTCGTGTTTGACTGCCCGACGTTTGCTTTCGCTACAGTCCCGAATCAACTGCCGGGCCCACTGGGGGTAACTGGCTTCCTCCATAAGAGGCCCCGTTCGGTTGAAGACTTCACTCACAATCCAAATCCTTTTTGATAATAGACTTTAGAAATGTAGAACAGATCAACGCAACGTGCCCGGGGACTTCAATGTCAACGCCCGGGCACGCTGAGGACGCTGCAACAAACTATCGAACGTGAATAACTGTGGCCGCTGGACAATATAGCCCTGCGCATAATCAACGCCGATTTCAATCAAGGCCTCTTCAATCTGTGTGCTTTCAACAAACTCGGCAATCGTGCGTTTGCCCATGACATGGCCAATATGATTAATGACTTCAACCATGGCACGATTGATCGGGTCGTCCAACATGTCCTTGACGAAACTGCCGTCGATCTTCAAAAAGTCGACAGGAAGATGTTTCAAATAGGCAAATGAGGACATCCCGGCACAAAAGTCATCCAGCGAAAAGTGACAACCCAGGGTTTTAAGATCATTGATAAAACGGATGGCATTACCCAGGTTGGCAATTGCACTGGTTTCAGTAATTTCAAAACAGATGAGTTTTGGCGACACGCCGTAACAGTCAAATTGTTCATGCAAAAACGCAAGAAAGTCATCATCGCCAATGGTTGACCCAGACAGGTTGATCGCACACATGGCCATTGGCCGCCCACCCGCCTGGGCTGAACATTCCGCAATGATCCTGAACACATTTTCGACCACCCAGCGGTCTATCGAACTCATCAAGCCATAACGTTCCGCCGCAGGAATAAAACTGTCGGGGAATACAATGCGACCGTTTTCATCTTGCAGGCGCAACAGAATCTCGATATGCCCGCCCCCGTCCTGCACAGGTCCCAGGGGGGTTATTTCCTGGGCATACAGACTGAAGCGGTTTTCTTCCAGTGCGACATGCAAGCGCTGTACCCAGGCCATTTCACCAAAGCGCAATGACAACTCCGTGTCATCCACATGATAAACCTGCACCCGGTTGCGGCCCTTTTCCTTGGCCATATAACAGGCCATGTCCGCAGCCCGCATCAAAGACTCAAGGGTGACTGGCGCTTTATGGATATGCACAAGGCCGATGCTGATGGTGCTCATGAAAGGGCGCCCTTTCCAGGCAAAATGCAGGCTTTGCACCGCCTGACGCAAACCGCCGGCGATTTTTTCCGCCATGTCCACCGGGCAGTTTTCCAGCAGGATGCCAAACTCATCCCCACCCAGCCGGGCCAGGGTATCGCCTTCACGCAGGCCGGTACGCAGCAAGGTACAAATATGCCGCAACAGCTCATCACCCGCCGCGTGACCGCAGGTGTCATTGACCAGCTTGAACTGGTCCAGATCAAGAAACATCAGGGCATGCCGGCCCTGCTGGCGCCCCAGGTTCTTCAGTACCAACTCCAGGCGGTATTCGAACTCACGCCGGTTGGCCAGCCCGGTCAGTGCATCATGGGTCGCCTGCCAGGACAGGTTGGCAATGTACTGGCGCTCCTGGGTCATGTCATGCAGCACCAGCACTGCGCCACTGACATCGCCATCGTGAAGGATCGGCGCACCCACAAGGGTTACCGCAACGGTACTACCATCCATGCGTTGAATCTGCCGGGAGTGCTCGCGACTGTTACTCAGCTCGCCAGTGAGAATACGCTCGACCAACCTGGGGCCTTCGTCCTGATCGTTGTCATCGAGCAACTTGAACAGCGCAGCCAGGGAAATGCCTTGCGCCTGCTCGGACTTCCACTGGGTCAAGTTCTCGGCCGCAGGGTTCATATAGGCAATCGCGCCATTGACGTCGGTGGTGATAACACCGTCGCCAATCGACTGCAGGGTGATTTGCGCCCGCTCTTTTTCCAGCTGCAGCGCCTCGGCAAAAGCACGGCTCTGCTTGAGCACTTTATGGGTGCGCTTGAGTACCAGCAGGATCAGCGCCACCGCCGTGACCAGGTTTATGACCACCAGCAACCGCCAGATAAAGCGCGAGCCTTCACCCAGCGCATCACTGAAAGCCTTGGCAGAAGGCGCAATACCCTCGTTGATGGCGAAAATCTCGTCTTCCCAGCGCTGGGACTCCGCAGCATCGGCATTGCCGGCGAGGATGGCCTTGTGCATCTCCTGGGCCAGATTGTCGAGCTTGAGCAGGTAAGCATCACCTATGGCCCACTTCTCGATGGCGGTTTCCATATAGCTTACATGGCGGAAGTAGCGGTAAAACCAGATAATGCTCGAGGCATCTTGCGCGCTGTTGCCGCCCTGCAGAATGCCTTCGCGGGCAGCGACTTCATTGGGTGGGGACTCATCCATCGCCAGGCGTAACTTATGGTCGCCCTGGGGAACACTTATGGCCTGTGTGTATTTTTCGTAATAAACCGGGTCATGGGTATCGGAATACAGATAGAGAAAGTAGATGGCGTCCTTCTGCCCCTTGGACCATAAACTTTCGCCACCGACATAACTCCTCACGGCAGAAAGCATATACAGACTCACGCACCCCAATAACGCCTGGAACAGCACGACAGCAATAAAAGGCCAAACAATGCCCAATAAGCGTGGTGTACCAAGGGGGCGTTTAGATTTCATGAGTTCCCTTTGCTTCATGGAGTCAAATGAAAACCAGAGAGAAAATCTCACTACAAGTCAGCCTAGGCCAATTTTTCAAAAATTGAGTAGTCTGAGCCGATCTAAATCTTCAATAAGCGTGCAGCCGCATCATTATGTTCATTGAAGCAAGCAATGCGCCTGTGCAAAAGAACCTGCTCGAGAAGATCGTGAGCAATACCGTGTATTGGCCGGATAACTGCGATGTTCATGGGCTTTCGCGTGCAGGCTCGCCCCCACAACCCTGCGACATCACGTCTGCTGCAGATGCCCGTAGAGCTTGGCATAGAGCCCACCCTCTGCAATCAACTGCTGGTGATCGCCCTCTTCGGCAATGCACCCACCATCAAACACCAGCACCCGGTCAGCCTGTTTTACCGCAGATAAACGGTGAGCGATGATTAAAGTTGTGCGCCCGCTCAAAAATTTTCCCAAAGCGTGATGCAGGTTGTATTCGGTGGCAGCATCCAGGGCACTGGTGGCCTCGTCGAGGATCACCACCTTGGGTTCGGCCAATACCATGCGCGCAATCGCCAGGCGCTGACGCTGACCGCCGGACAAACGCACCCCCGAACGCCCCACGATGCTGTCCAGGCCCTGGGGCAGCGCATCAATGGTGCCATCGAGCTGAGCGATTTGCAGGGCGTGCCAGCACGCTTCATCGGTTCGTTCACGGCCCATGGTCAGATTGGCACGCACGGTATCGTTGAACAATGCCGGGTGTTGCAGCACCACCGCCACATGCTCGCGAATGGTCTGCAGGCCGATTTCGGGCTGGCTGGCATCAGCAAAGCGGATACTCCCCGACTGCGGCGTGTATAAGCCCAGCAACAGTTGCACCAGGGTGCTTTTACCACCACCGCTAGTGCCGACAATGGCCACCTTCTCACCAGGAGCAATGGTCAGGTTAAGGTGATCGAGTACCTTTTCGTCGCCATAGCTGAAGCTAAGGTCACGCACTTCGATGCCGACCGTCTGTCGCCCCACAAATGGATTGGCGCCGCCGGGGTATTGTGGCTCGTCGTTGCGCGCCAATAACTGATTGATCCGCGTAACGGCGCCATCAGCGGCATAGAAGGCATATTGCAAATTGAGCAACTGCTCAACCGGCCCGATCATGAACCACAGATAACTGAACACTGCGAGCATCTGACCGATCGACAGATCCGAAAACAATACCGTCAACATCGCGGCGGCTCGAAAAATATCGATCCCGAACTGGAACAACAAACCGCTGGCGCGATTGGAGGCATCGCTCTTCCACTGTGAAGCCACGGCAAAGTCCCGCACTTCTCGCGCCCGTAACCCCAGACGGCCCAGGAAAAAGCCCTGACGGTTACCTGCACGCACTTCCTGGATGGAATCCAGCGTCTCGGTAAGGGCCTGGGTAAAGCGCGCCGTGCTGTCGTTTTCAAGCTTTTTCAGGTGCTTGACCCGCTTGCCCAACTGCACCGTGGCGTAAATCACCAGCGGGTTGAACAGCAAAATCAGCAGCGCCAGCTGCCAGTGCATCCACAACAAAATCGCCGAAGTGCCCACCAGAGTGAGCATCGCCACCAAAAATCGGCTCAGGGTTTCTCCGACAAACTTGTCGAGCGTATCGAGGTCGGTGACCAGATGAGTCGTCACCGTGCCGCTGCCCAGGCTTTCGTACTCGGCCAGTGATATTCGCTTCAAGCGTTCGATCAGGCGCAGGCGAATGCGAAACACAATGTCCTTGGCCAGCCGCGAAAACAGCCGCGCCTGCAGCACGTTAAACAGCAAAGCACCGCAGCGCAGCAACAGGGTAATCGCCAGCATCAGGCCGATATAGCCTGCCGCGCTTTGCCACGCAGTCGGCAGCCAGTGGTTCATGATCTTCAGCGCAGCGTCCCCGTTACCCAACAGCACCTCGTCCACCAGCAAAGGCAGAAGCAAGGGGATCGGCACACTGCACAGGGTCGCCAGCACGGCAACGCCGTTGGCAAGCCACAGGGCTTTTTTATGGCGCAGAGCCAGGCGGCGGATTTCGGCCCAGGTCAGGCGATCCGTCACCGCAGCCGCAGGCGGTACAGCAGAAGGATCAAACACGTGCAGCGCGTTCAAGCCAGCGAGCAAGCAAGTCAGACAAGGGCGCAAGCGGCTGATAGCCGTTGGTCAACAACGCCAGCTGGCCGTTGCGCTCGGCAAGCAAGGTCGGAAAACCGGCAATCCCCAGATCCTGCACCCAGGTAAAATCCGCGGCTGTCGCTGCATGCTGCTCGGCAGAGTCAAAAGCGGCAGCAAATTCGATACGCGGCACTCCCGCGATTTCAGCCAGTTCGACCAGCACACTGGCCTGGGTCACATCACGGCCTTGTACGTAAAACGCCTGCTGTATCAGTTTGACCAGCTTCCAGGCGCAATCGGGGGCAAGGCTGCGTACCGCGACAATAGCCCGGCAGGCAGGTTCGGTGTCGTAGATAAAGCCGTCGGGCAAAGCCCCCTCGAAGTTGAAAGGTTGCCCGGTGGCCTCTGTGACCGCCTGCCAGTGCTCAAGAATATAGCGCCGCGTAGCAGGCTCAAGCGCCGAGCCACTGCCGGTGCGCAAACCTCCCACTACCAGATGCAACTCAACGCCTGCGGCCTGCGCCTGCTCAACCAGCGCCTGGGCGATGGGCGAAAAACCCCAGCACCAGGAGCACATTGGATCCATCACATAGAGCAGGCGCGCTGTCATATCAGGCCTCGGCAGCTTTACGGTAGTTGTGACCGATCGGGTGCGGCTGATTACGCTCCTTGGCCAGCTCGATCTGCTTTTGGCGATCAATGGCGCTGCGACGGGTTTTCTCGCTCAAGCTGTCCCAGCAATACGGGCAACTGATACCGGGTTGATAGTGCTCGGACTCGCGATCAGCGAGGCTGATCGGGGTGCGGCAGGCATGGCACTGATCGTATTCGCCGGCGCTGAGGTCATGGCGCACGGTAACGCGGTTATCAAATACAAAGCAGTCGCCCTGCCATTTGGTTTCTTCCTGGGGTACCTCTTCGAGGTACTTCAGGATACCGCCCTTGAGGTGATAAACCTCGTCAAAACCCTGGCTGAGCATATAGCTCGAAGCCTTTTCACAGCGAATGCCGCCGGTGCAGAACATCGCGACTTTCTTGTGCCTGGCAGGGTCGAAATTGGCTTTGATATAGTCGGGAAATTCGCGAAAGCTGGTCGTTTTCGGGTCGATAGCGCCTTCAAACGTACCGATCGAAACCTCGTAATCGTTGCGGGTGTCGATCAACAACACCTCTGGATCGCTGATCAGCGCATTCCAGTTCTCGGGGTCGACATAGGTCCCGACCTTCTTGTTCGGGTCCACGCCTTCAACACCGAGGGTGACGATTTCTTTCTTGAGCTTGACCTTGGTCCGATAGAACGGCTGGTCATCGCAGTAGGATTCCTTGTGATCGATATCGACCATGCGCGGATCAGTCTTGAGCCAGGCCATCAGCCCGTCAATACCTTCACGGCTGCCGGATACCGTACCGTTGATGCCTTCTTCGGCGATCAGCAAGGTGCCCTTGATACCGTTGTCGACCATGGCCTTGAGCAGTGGCTCACGCAGCTCGACGTAGTCCTCAAGGGTGACGAATTTATACAGTGCAGCTACAACAACAGGCGAAGTCATCGCATCAATCTCCAGGTGGCTACCCTCGTAAAGGGTGAACCGGGCGCAAAAAAAAACGCGCCGACGAAGCGGCGCGTTGCGGATTCTAACAAAAAGCAGGCGGATTACGCCAACTCAGTGCCCACCGCCAGCACAGGTCGGCGATGCCGGGGCCGTGCCGATTTTCGCCCATTCCTCAGGCGTGTACGTGTGCAAAGCCAGCGCATGGAACTCACCCATCAGGTCACCCAGGGTGGCATAGACCTTTTGATGACGCTTGACGCTGTTGAGCCCGGCGAACTGCTCGCTGACCACCACTGCCTTGAAGTGGGTCTGCAACCCACGACTGTGCATATGGCTTTCATCCAGCACGCTCAGGTGCTCGGGTTGCAGAGCGCCTAGCGCCGCTTCAATACGCTGTTGCATGCTCATTCAGGCTCCGCTTACTTCTTTTTGGCCGGGGCCGCTTTTGGCTCCAGCTCGGCTGTCATGTCTTCTAGCAGCTTGTTGACAACCGGCACTGCACTTTCCAGTTTGGCCTGGGTCATTTGTGCCGATTGCTGGGTCAGTTGCGGCATTTTTTCCAGCACTTTCTTGCCCAGAGGCGACTGGTAGAACGCTACCAGGTCCTTGAGCTCAGACTCGGTGAAATTGGTGGTGTAGAGCTTGACCATGTCCGGCTTCAGCTTGTTCCAGCCAATGGCTTGATCCAGAGCGGTGTTGGCTTTGGCCTGGTAAGTTTCCAGCAGGGCTTTCTTGGAGGGTGGTGCTTTGGTTTGCTCGAAACGCTGAGCGAACATTTGCTGCACTTGCATATACACCGGGGTACCCAGCTTATCGGCATGTGCCAGTTTCAGGAACGTTTCAGCACTGGCAGCGTGGCTAGCTGCATCGGCGAAAACCTGGCCGCTGGCGCAAACCAGAGCTACCGCTGTACAGATGGCGCGAAGACGGGTCATCGAGTTTCCTTTTCTAGCAAGCGAGGTTTAACCCCAAGGGCGGCCATTCTGCGCCTAATAAAGTGTGTCACTCAACCCCGACACTGATAGACGTTCTCATCAGCCGACCAAAAGCACCGAAAACGCAAGATTGAACCCTTAGTGTGAATCAACGCCTAAGCTGTCAGGTCAGACTTCAAGGAGAAAGAGCCGATGAGCCGTATCGAAACCGACAGCCTGGGTGAAGTAAGCGTGGCCGATGAGGCTTATTGGGGGGCGCAGACACAGCGGTCACTGATCAACTTTGCCATCGGCAACGAAAAAATGCCGCTGGCGGTTCTGCATGCCCTGGTCTTGATCAAAAAGGCTGCCTCGCGGGTCAATGACCGCAACGGTGATTTGCCTGCCGATATCGCCCGCCTGATCGAACAGGCCGCCGATGAAGTGCTCAACGGTGAACACGACGACCAGTTCCCGCTGGTGGTGTGGCAGACAGGCAGCGGTACACAGAGCAACATGAACGCCAACGAAGTCATTGCAGGACGCGCCAATGAACTGGCGGGCAAAGGCCGTGGCGGCAAGTCGCCAGTCCACCCCAATGACCATGTCAACCGCTCGCAAAGCTCCAACGACTGCTTCCCCACCGCCATGCATATCGCCGCCGCCAAGGCTGTGCACAATCATTTGCTGCCTGCGATCAATGAACTGGCAGGAGGCCTGGCCGAGTTGTCGGCACGGCATATGAAACTGGTCAAGACCGGCCGCACCCATATGATGGACGCCACGCCGATCACCTTCGGCCAGGAGCTCTCAGCCTATATCGCGCAGCTGGACTACGCCGAGCAAGCCATACGTTCGGCCTTGCCCGCAGTGTGCGAGCTGGCACAGGGGGGTACCGCAGTGGGCACCGGGCTGAATGCACCCCACGGTTTTGCCGAAGCGATTGCCGCTGAACTGGCTGCGTTATCTGGCCTGCCATTTGTGACCGCGCCGAACAAATTTGCCGCGCTGGCCGGCCACGAGCCCTTGACCACCCTGTCAGGCGCCCTCAAAACACTGGCCGTTACCCTCATGAAACTGGCCAATGACTTCCGCCTGCTGGGTTCCGGCCCCCGCGCCGGGCTGGCCGAAATCAAACTGCCCGCCAATGAGCCGGGCAGTTCGATCATGCCGGGCAAGGTTAATCCGACCCAGTGCGAAGCCTTGTCGATGCTGGCATGCCAGGTGATGGGCAACGATGTCGCCATCGGTTTTGCTGCAAGCCAGGGGCATTTGCAACTGAACGTCTATAAACCGGTGATCATTCACAACCTGCTGCAATCCATCCAGTTGCTGGGAGACGGTTGCAGCAACTTTTTCAAACACTGCGTCACCGGGCTTGAGGTCGATGCCGCCAAAATGGCCGAACACCTGGAGCGCGGCCTGATGCTGGTGACCGCACTCAACCCCCATATCGGCTATGACAAATCAGCCGAGATTGCCAAAAAGGCCTACGCCGAAGGTTTGAGCCTGCGCGAAGCAGCACTGGAACTGGGCTACCTCACGGACGCCGAGTTTGACCAGTGGGTTCGTCCTGAAAACATGCTGGGCGCGGGCAAGCACGGCTAGGCGGTTTTTTACAATCCTGGGCCCGGGGTTGCAACCTTGAACACCATCACTTCCTTGTCGGGGGTGATGGTGCCAACCAGTTTGAACAAGCGGCCATCTGCCCTGGCTTGCTGTACTGCCACAGCTGCAGGATTGAATGGCACTTCCTCCAAGGATTTTCGCACGACGACATCGACCCATTCATCAGACATCATGACTAGTTTGCTCGCGGATCCACGATCAAAAAAAACATGCCCCCAGGTGTTGCCGGTAGGCCGTATATGCCTGACTTCCATCAGATACAGATCACCATTGGGACCACGTAGCACCATACCGAAACCGGCAGCCCCCACTTTGTAGCGACCGCCATCAAGCAATGTGTAGCCACGCTTTTTCAAGACCAACTGCATGACGCTTTTGGCCAGAGTCGTTCTCATATTAAACGTAGAGATCAATCCGGCACGCATTGCTGCATAGTTGTCAATAAGGGCGGCAACCTCCACATCCAGATCGCGGATCGACATATGACTGCGCAATTGACGCACGGCATCAATGTTGTAATACCTTCCGGATGTCGTCGGGAACACCAAGCGCATACCCTGCAGTTCGTCATAGACCGGTGCCCAGATCGGCAGGGGCTGCTTGTTGGCCATGGCCGTCAAGGCTTCGTCCAGCCTGCCCACCGGGAATTGCTTGCGGCGCAGGCTCTGCTCACACAGACGCTCCAGCTCCAGCACATCAGGTGCCCGTATCACCTGTGTGTCGACAGACTGGATGATCTGGCGCGTGTAGTTGCGCAAAAATGCATAGACTTCGTGGTCAAAACCGGTTGCAGGCAAGTCAAGCGCCTGGCGCACCAGGGCCTCCAGACTGGGATGTTCTCCGAGCCTTGGCATCAGGTGCCAGTTGCTGATGACCAACCGTTGTGTGACCGGATCAAATACCCCATCACTTTCGATAAACAGCGTGCTGCTACCCTCATCACCCGTGCGCACCACTTTCCAGGAAAACTGCTCAGTATCCAGTTGCACCCGATAGAACTTGTTGTGCATAAAGACAAAATCTTCGGCGACTTCTTCAAATAGATCGCTACCGGAGACTAGAGGTTGATCGGTGAGGCGATATACCCCTTCGGGCGTTAATACACCCTGAGCCTGCAGTCGGGTCGGATCAGCAGGATCAATACGATAGATTCCAAAATTGCCTGCACTATCAAGTTCGCTGGAAACAAACAAATCCCGATGGCCGATAACCACCCTGTCCATCGACTCGACGCCTTGAGGATGTACGGCAGGAATTGGCGCCGGGGTAACCGCGGCCGTCACAGCGTATCCATCAGGAACCTTGCGCGTGGATGTAACGGGGGTTGAATCAACAATCAGCTCTTCCAGCTCCGGAAACGGCGCCCCTCCCTTGCCCCCGACATCGGCGTGATACTCCCAGCGCCCCCGTGCATCCATCCTGATCGGCGGTTCATAGTTCTTGGGCGGGCGCGCCTTGAGGCGAAGGGTTTTCTCACCTGAGCGACGGTACACTTCGTACACTTTTTCATCGATCTGAATGTACATCTTGTTATTCAAGAGATAGACATTTTCGTTTTTCCCCCTGAGCCTCACGACGTCATAGAGCGGGACTTTGACCTCATAGCCCTCGAATGCCTTGGTACGCCAGGGCTTGCGGGAAGTGACAGACGGCAATAGGTCCTTCAGGCGTTTTTTCTGCAACGATTTACTGGCTCTCCACCCTGCGTCATATAGGGTTGCTACGGCCTTGGTCACCGTTTCATCCAGGCTGCCCAGCACTGCGCTTACTGCTCTGGGGCGCGCCACCAGAGGTGCGAGCGTAAGAACCGCCTCGCCCAAATTAAGCGCGGCAGAGAAAGCCAGCCACGCTCCCGCCTTGTAATCGCCTCGGGCAAACGCATTGATGGCCGCAGATGCGTCATTCCAGCCGTCATAGACACCAATGGTTGTGCCAATACCCGGAATAACCGACAGGCCAATCTTTATGTAGCTCAGATCCCGCTGCGCAATACGCTCCATCTGACGGCGCTCGATATCCAGCGCCGATCTGGAGGAGCCATAGACCTGCTCCTTGAGCCGCCCCATGCGTGCAAGGTACTGCATGTCTGTCAGGGATACATGGGACGCCTTGACCGGGTCAATCACGAGAAAACCGTAAGTTCCGACACGCAAAATGGCATTGATGTTCTGAATATTCCGCGCAACGCTCGAACCGGTCTCTGTACTGTTTGCGAAGTAGGTGAGCAGCTCCCTGTTGAGCAGCACATGATTGGAGAGACGTTCAATCAGATGCTGGAACCCGGAACCTTCGAAGAACTTCTGATTACCCGGAGCTCCCGCCAGATACATCAGCGCCAGCCCCGAGGTTTTGTCATGCACCACAGACACCCCGATCAAGGCTTGTTCGGTATAGGAACTGTCCCCCCGGTCTGGTGAGCGTAACCAGGTATAACGGTATTCGATGTCGAATTCGGCGTCAGGTTTGTGATTACCATTGCCGGGTGCGGTCGCTGCCTGCGCCAGCCTGTACCCCCGCTCTGACAGGTGGCTGCGCTGACGTGCGACCCAGGCCTCTAGGTTGATGGCTTGCCTGAACACTCCCAGTCGCCTGGCAATATCGGGAGCTCCGGGCTGGCTATCCCCTACTGTGCGACCCAGAAAAGCACGGGTGATCCTCATGCTGTAAAGCATGGCAACATCCAGATCCGGAATGGTTTTGAGCAGATACTTAAGGTCAATACCCAGCGCCTTGGTATCCACGCCATCCAGAGTGAAGTAGCTGTGTTTGAGACGCAGCATCTGCTGTTCGTCATTCACATCAATATTCTTGCGAGCAAGCTCGGACAAGCTGAAGGTGTGACGCGCAAGACTGACGTCATCCCAGGTTGAAAAGCCGGTGATCGCTATGCTTTCCGACGTATCGCCCGCCAGATGCGGACGCTCGGCCCTCTCGCTCGTTTGCAACACCTCAACGATGACCCGATCGGGCATATCGACCCTGACCGCATCCGGATCGATATCTCGTTTTAAATCGGCCTTGAGCCGCTCAGCCAGCTTATCGCGGGTAAACACCTCGAATGACGGCAGATGACGGTTAAGATCGTCCTCCAGCCAAAGGGCATTACGTGCGTAAACCACAAGTCCCTTGGCATATTCGGCCCGCTCTTCGACCGATGCCCGCAGCAACCAGTCCGGCAAGTCCTGCGTAGCCTGTGCCGTACGCAATTGTTCCGCCACAAGGTCAATGCCCTGTTCACGGGCCTCATTGCCCGGTGCCAGCAGGTTTTGTGCGGTTTCCAGACGCAAGCGCTCAAGAGACTGCGCAACCGTCGATTCGCTGTACAACAACTGGCCCCTGGCTATAAGCGAAGCAATTTCTTTATAACCGGCGATTTGATCCTCAACCCCCAGACTGAAGGCATGACCATCTAGCACACGCAGGATAACGGGGCTTTCAGTACCCTCGAGCATTATCGCTGCCCGAGCAGCAGCGCGGTTTTTCAGCGAAACATGGCCGAGCCAGAACCCGTCCGGATCGGCCCGAACGCTGCGGGCCAGTTGGGTCTTGAGCTGAGCCACGGAAGTGAATGCTTGCAAACCGCCCGCATTGCCCGGAACGAACAGAAATACGGGCTCCGGATGTTGATGGTCATCAAGCGCAGGCTGACGAGTTATCACCATCGCCCCCTGCAGCAAATAAGAGCGTTGCGAGGTGCCCAGGGACAGGTCGCAAACGCAGCTGACACTTTGCCCGCGCAGTGAAGACCAGGGTTCGCTGACAACTTCTTTTATCTGTTGATACGCAGATTCGCTCAACCGGCCTTCATACACTTGCAACTGTGCTTCGGCCAGCAAGCTGCGCGACCTGCCCGTAGACAAACGCTGCAACAGACTAAGCCCGCCGGCATCCAGCCGGGTCCAGAAGTCGGTGCCCTGAGACTCGGCCCCTTCGAGCAGCCTGTCCGTTGCCTGTTGAGTGTCGGCACACTGGGTCAGAGCCTGCTCATGAGTATCCCGGTAAGCGGCCAAGCGAGTCATCGCCTGATCAGCAGTGCCTATAAATGACTGCAGGCTTGCTTCGTAGCGTGAGACTTTTCGCTCTCGCAGAGTACCGGGCAAATTGATAGACAGGCTGCCAAATGAAAGGTACTGGTCAGCGTTAAGGGTGTGGTTGTTTTCGGACATGAAAGCGTTCATCCCAAGTGATCGACAGTCACCTGATCTGAACAGAAACCCGGAGTGCATCAGTGGTAGATATATAGTCGCAGGCTAACCCCGTGTTGCCGCGCACAAGCGAAGCACCACAGGGTAAGTGCCGTGTTACTTCTTCTTGCGCTTTTTTTCCTGCCTGTCGCGTTTCTCGAAGGCTGCTTCCAGAGCCTCGTTGATCGTGCGTAGCACCTTTACCCGTGCCCAGCGCTTGTCATTGGCTTCAACCAGGGTCCAGGACGAGATTTCGGTGCTGGTGCGATCCACCATGTCACATACCGCACTGCGGTACACATCCCACTTTTCGCGATTACGCCAGTCTTCCTCGGTAATCTTGAAGCGTTTGAACGGGATTTCTTCACGCTCCTGAAAACGCTCAAGCTGGGTGTCCTTGTCGATTGCCAGCCAGAATTTGACGACAATCGCGCCTGCTGCCGTAAGTTGTTCTTCGAAATCGTTGATCTCGCCATAAGCGCGCATCCAGTCCGCTTTCGTGCAAAAACCTTCGACCCGTTCAACCAGCACCCGGCCATACCAGGAGCGGTCAAAAATGGTGAATTTGCCCCGCGCCGGTATATGTCGCCAAAAACGCCAAAGATAAGGTTGTGCTCGCTCATCTTCGGAAGGCGCAGCAATAGGCACAATGATGTACTGACGCGGGTCCAGCGCTGCTGCCACCCGCCGGATAGAGCCGCCTTTGCCTGCGGCATCATTGCCTTCAAATACGGCGATCAATGAATGCCGGCGCATCCGTTTGTCACGCATCAAGCCCGATAGACGCGCCTGCTCAGTGATCAATTGCTCCTGGTAATCCTCTTTTTCAAGATGCCGGGTCAGGTCCAGGCAATCGAGCAGGGTCAATTCGCCTTGCTTGTCCGGTAACGGCGGCACACCCGCCGGGCGGGCTGCAACCTTGGGGGTATGCAACGCCGCCTGCAACCCTTCAAGAAGGATTTTGCCCACAGTCAAACTGCGGTAATAGGGGTCAATACCTTCGACGATATTCCACGGTGCGTAATCACGACTGGTGCGGCGGATCGCCCGCTCGCCATAGCGTACGAACTTGTCATAGGTTTTGGACTGCTGCCAGTCCAGCGGGCTGATGCGCCAGCTGTGCAATGGGTCATCCTTGAGGGTTTGCAGGCGTTCCTTCATTTGTTTTTTGGACAGGTGAAACCAGAACTTGAAGATCACTGCGCCCTCATTGCACAGCATCTTTTCCAGACGTTCGGCGCCCGTGATCGCCTGATCAAGCACGGCATTCTTGAACAGGCCGTGAACCCGGCCCTGGAGCATCTGGCTGTACCAATTGCCAAAAAACACGCCCATCCGCCCCTTGGCGGGCAATTGACGCCAGTAACGCCAGGCCGGCGGATGAGCCAGCTCTTCATCGGTCTGGTTATCAAAAGTCCGCACTTCGATCAGACGCGGATCCATCCATTCACTAAGCAGTTTGACTGTTTCACCCTTGCCGGCGCCTTCAATGCCATTGATCAGCACAATGACCGAAGCACGCTTTTGCTGATGGAGCTCAAACTGGGCTTCAAGCAACGCTTCACGTAAAGCGGGGGCTTCCCTGTCGTAGGTTTCTTTATCGATGAAATGGCCGATTTCAGCTGATTCGAACATGGAATGCTCCCTGGCAAGATGAACCAAGCCTAGCGGATTGCTCTGCAATATGCAGGAAGAAACCGAGCAAACCTGTCATGGATCAGTCCCGGCCTGACTGATCGGCTAGAATGGCTGCCTTGCCGTTGCCGAGCCACACATGACTACTGAAACTGCCAATGCCCAGATCGACTGGGATGACCAAGGTCGCCCCCATTCACGGGTGTTTGATGACGTGTATTTTTCGGACAAGTCGGGGCTTGAAGAAACCCGCTATGTCTTTATCGAACAGAACGCCCTTGCAGAGCGTTTCGCCGCCCTGCCCGCTGACGGCCATCTGGTTATTGGCGAAACCGGTTTCGGCACCGGGCTGAATTTTTTGTGCGCATGGCAGCTGTTCGAGCAACATGCCCACCCCGATGCGCGCCTGCAGTTCATCAGCGTCGAAAAATACCCGCTGACCCGCAACGACCTGCAACGCGCGCTGGCCCTGTGGCCGGAGCTGACGCCCCTCAGCGAACAATTGCTGGCCGTGTATTTTGCAATCCATCCGGGCTTTCAGACCCTGACCCTGGCCGAAGGCCGGGTCACGCTCACGTTGTTGATCGGCGATGCACTTGAACAGTTGCCGCAACTCGACGCCAAAGTTGATGCATGGTTTCTCGACGGTTTTGCCCCGGCGAAAAACCCCGACATGTGGACCCCGGAACTGTTCGCGCAATTGGCACGTCTGGCGGCACCCGATTCGACAATCAGCACATTCACCAGCACCGGCTGGGTACGCCGCGCGCTGAATGACGCCGGATTCAAGATGCGCCGCACGCCAGGTATAGGCCATAAGTGGGAAATCCTGCGCGGCACCTTTGTCGGCTTGCCGGACACCGCTTCAACAGCACCCACAGTCAAACCCTGGTTTGCCCGCCCGCCCCGGGTCAAAGGCCCGCGTACAGCACTGGTCATCGGTGGCGGCCTGTCGGGTTGCGCCAGCGCCAATAGCCTGGCCCGCCGCGGCTGGACGGTGATATTGCTGGAGCGCCACGAAAGACTGGCCAAGGAAGCGTCGGGCAACCCGCAAGGCGTTCTGTACCTCAAGCTCTCGGCACACGGTACGACTTTGTCGCAGATGATCGTCAGCGGCTTTGGCTACACCCGTCGTCTGCTGGAACACCTGCAGCGCGGGCGCGACTGGGATGATTGCGGGGTCCTGCAATTGGCTTTCAACGCCAAGGAAGCCGCACGACAGGCCCAACTGGCCGCAGCCTTCCCCCCGGCGCTGGTGCATCTGCTTGACCAACCCCAGGCACAAGCCCTGGCCGGGATCGAACTGGCCCACGGCGGCCTGTTCTACCCCGAAGGCGGCTGGGTTCACCCTCCAGCGCTTTGCCACTACCAGGCCTTGCACCCCAAGGTTCGGGTGCTGACCCACCATGACGTTTTGCAACTGCACAAGGTCAATGAGCAATGGCAGGCGTGCCATAACGACCAGGTACTGGCCAGCGCTCCGGTTGTCATTCTGGCTGGCGCTGCCGAGGTCAAGCGCTTCCCGGCCAGCAGCGGCCTGCCACTCAAACGGATTCGCGGGCAAATCACTCAACTGGTAGAAACCCCTGCCAGCGCCGTATTGAAAATCGTAGTGTGTGCCGAGGGCTATGTGGCTCCTGGCCGCCTCGGTGAGCACACGCTGGGCGCCAGCTTCGACTTTGATAACGAAGACCTGACCACCACCCCGCAGGGGCATCAAGGTAACCTCGAGCTGCTCGAGGAAATCTCACCGGACCTGGCCCATCGGCTCGGTGACGAACAACTCAACCCTGACACCCTGAGTGGATGGGCAGCGTTCCGCTGCACCAGCCCGGACTACTTGCCAATTGTAGGCCCGTTCGCGGATCCGGAGCAGTTCGCCAGCGCCTATGGCGTGTTGCGCAAAGATGCCCGACAGGTGCCTGACGTCCCCTGCCCGTGGCTTGATGGCTTGTACGTCAACAGCGGCCACGGCTCTCGCGGGCTCATCACCGCACCCCTGTCTGGCGAAATACTCGCCGCCTGGATCAACGATGAACCCCTGCCCGTATCCAGAGCAGTGGCCGAAGCCTGCCTGCCGAACCGGTTCGGGCTGCGGGCCCTGATCAAAGGGCTGTAGAGGGCGACCCCTCAAGGGACTTGGGCGCCAGCAGCGCCTCGGTCTTTTGCAGGCTCCAGACATCGACAGCCGCGTCCATCTGATGGCGAACTTCGCTGACCTCGCGCAGATAGCGCTCACTGTTCATTTCTGGAGATCTTTTAAGCAAGTTGCTTAACGCCTCGAAGTACGGCTCGGTCAGCGCGCCATATTGCGTCCTGTGGGTACGTATCAAGTACTCCCGCCAAAACTGGCGGGTGCTGATAAAGATGTTCAGCGAGGCCGTTTTCTCGGCCTTTTCGACTTCCAGCCGCGCAATGTCCAGATCTGCCTGAGTCACCCCGGCCAGTGATTTAAACACCATGCTTTCAGGTTGCCCCGGCAGCTCAAGGGCTCGCGCCAGGCCCACACGGTAAGCCAGGTGCATCTCAAGCTCGTCCGGTGCCGGGCCTGCCCCCTCAAGGCGTAACAAAAAGTGCTCGTGGGCGATTCTGGCGAGCCTGTCGAGCCTGAAAAGCCCTTTGCTCAAAGTCAGCAGTTGCTGCTTCTGAGGCGAGCCCGCGCCTGAAAGCCCGGACAGTTCCATTTGCACTTCCATCTCGCTGAACGTAAAAGCCACACTGTCTGTACAGCTACGCGGCGAAGCCGCAATATCCAGCACATCACGGCGCAAGGAGGAGCTCTCGTTGGCCGCTTCAATCATTTCCCAGACACGTCGGCTGAAATCCTGACGCACTTCATGGGCGTCCGCAGTCGATGTCAAACGGCTGAGCACCGTAAAAAAATCGTCTGAAGCCGCATCGGCTCGCAAGCTGTTCCATAACAGCTCTCTTCTTCGCAATTCCTGAGCAGTAATACCCGCCGTCCAGAACTCGAACGCCGCCGCCTCGCTCATCAACTGTTCGCTGTTGATGCCCATGCTGCTGCCACCCTGCATGGCATAGCGGGCCAGACGCAGGCGGCTGGTGGCGGACAACGGGTTGCCGGCCAGGGAAATATTGCGCGTCACAGTGGGCGAGGCCTGATAGACATGTTCAGGTATGTCGATAATACGGTTTTCCCGCAGATCGGCCGACTCAAGAAACGGGCGGGATATCAGGTCTTGCGGCCATTGGTCGATCCAGGTACGACGCAAATAGACCCGACGCAAAAAACCCAGATTACTGAGGCTAAGGTTCGGACCCAGCAGGTTGTCATTGAGGTTGAGCACTTGCAGCTTGCCCAGCGAGTTCAATACCGACAGGTTGCCCGGGTTCAGATACAACAGGTTACGGGCCAGGGACAAACGCTGCAGATTGGGCATGCGCTCCAACTGCCTGGGCAGGTTGACCATGCGATTGTTATCCATTTCAAGGGCAACCAGCCCGCTGAAATGTTCAAGGAATGCATTGGCCGTGTCCCGGCAATTCATGTTGCTGAGTTTCAATTCCCGCACATGGCTGAAGTCGGCAATGGCTGGCAGATCCGGAAAGTTGCCCAATCGAAAGCCGTCCAGGCTCAGGCTGTGCAACTCTTCGTTGTGAGCCCAGGGAATATGAGCGGGGTTTTTACGCCAGCAACGCTCAATCAGCCCTGCAGCCTGATATCGGTTCTCGGGGTAGTCATATAGGGTATCGGTCGGAACAACTTCACCCGGAGTGGCATCGATCCAGGCTTGCAGGCTCGTTAGCAAGGCCCTTCTCTCGCGCTTGCGCTCACGCAGGATATTGAGCGGTTCAAGCCCCCGCTCGACCAGGGTGTCGAGGTATTCAATGACTTGCTCATCTTCAAAGTCGGAGTAAATCCTGCGCACACGGCGCTGCAATTCCCAGGAGTGCTCACCGGATGTCACTCCGCACAGGGGGTAGCCCACCTGACCATCTGCCAGGGTAATCGGCGGTTTGAACCCCGGTTTGATCGGCTGTATGCGCAACACCTGGGCGGACTCCTGACGGGCATTGGCCGCCCGCTTTGCCAGGGCCGCATTGAACGCCGGGGCATCCGTGTTTGCAGCAAAGCCCATGGCATCGCGCTCAAGATCGGTCAGGGATTCAAACACGGCAGTGGATAATGGCAGAGGACCGCCAGGCGCAAGCAAATGGACATGACCGCGAGGCCGGTAACGCTCGTAGCCCCGCAGCGTTTTGACCAGCACGTGCGGTGGGGTCGTCTGTACGCCGCCCCAATAATGAGTCATGGCGCCTGAAATCGAATCTTCGCGAATCTCCAGCGCCTTGTCAGCAGGCCAGCCGGGCAGTTGATCCAGATAATGCAAGGCCAGCCGCTCAGTGTCGTCATTGGCCTGATGCTCAAGATAAAAGCCTTCGATCGCCCGGTTTATCCTGGCCTCACGCAGGTGCATGCGCGCCAGCTCGGCCAGTTCCAGAGGCACCCTACCCCTGCGCAAATGTTCAAGCTGCGGATTACTGGCCGACTCGACCAACGCTTGCGCTACCGTACGGGGCAACCCCGGAAAGTCACGTTCGATGGGCAAAGCTTCTGCCGCAGACGAGATATTGAAAAGCCCATACAACCTCTCGAAGACCTGACGTTTGTTATCCCGCGCATGACTGCCCAATACCAGGGCCAGTCTGCGGGCCAGTGCCCCCGGAGCAGGCAGGTCATTGCCCAGCAGTGCCCTGACCTGTGAGTCGGACAAGGCAGCAAGAACAGCATCCAGCAACTTGCCTTGCTCAACGACAGAGCTTGTCAGGTTGATATGGGACGTAGCCGGCCACATCACACTGGCATAGTGCGCAAGGCGGTTTCCCGTATCGTCGGCAACCGTCAACACCTTGCCCGCTGGCCATTTCGGCAATGCCGGCAAGAGCTGTAATTGCAGCTCGCTCCAGCGTCGGGAGGCATACTGGTCGGTACTCATCTGTGCGACAAAGGTGTCGATAAGCTGGTTGATTTCAAAGCGCTTGAGGCTGACTTTCAGCAAGGAAGGCGGCGCCAGACTTTCCAGATGCATGCGGCGCAGGACGCCCGGTGCGGTGTCAGTCAGTTCCCGAATCCGTTCCAGTGTCTGCCTGTCCAGTGCTGCTGTTGCCGATCCCAACCGGCCCAGTAGCGTCGCACTGTCTTGCCACTCCAGTGGCCGCTCATGGGCATGCTGCCAGGCCCCTTCGTTGTTATGTAGCAAGGCAGGCTTGAAAGCATCGGCCCTGCGCGGATGAGGTATGCGCCATTGCCTGCGCTCGCTGTCGAATTCGACAGGATAGTGCTTGCCGTCCACGTCTACATACTGCCTGCCATGAAGGCTGAGTAAACCTTGGGCATCAGCTGTATAGCGATGCTCGCCCATTACTTTATGCTCGTAGTGCTGCAGGTTTTTATTCCATAACCGGGTGGTGCCATCATCACGACTGACGGGTTGATGGCCTTCAAAGTGCGCCCGGGTGGCTGCACTCAAACGACTGGCAGCGGCTTTGACAGCTCCCAGCCCGACCACTACCCCTGCGTTGACGGCCAGATCCGTGGCGACATTGAGCAAGTGCTCGCGAGCATGGTCAACATCGCCCTGGGCCCAGTCTTCCACCCCCTCATAGACTTCTTTGAGCATCTCCCCAATGGCCACCGCCAGCATCAGATCGCCCAGCACCGGCACAAAAAGGGCCGCGACGTTTACCAGAAACAACCCTGCCGTTTTGTACATCTGCCAGCGCTCTTCGCGTTCGCGCTCGTCCAGCACGCCGGTGGGCACGGCCAGTTGCCGGGCATCGGCAAACATGCTCCTGAGCTGCACCGTGCACAGGTAATGCGCTGCGCTGATGGTCAGAGGGGTTGCGGTAAGGGCCAGATGCTCGGGACTGCCAGCGACCTTTTGCATAAACAGCGGCCGTACTTTCAAGGCCGTGAAGCGGGAGAAAAACCTGGCATACCCCGGATCCAGCAGGCGATGCTTCAACTCATCGGTGAATACCTGCAATGAACTGAACTCGAACAAGGGTGCCCGCGGGTCATTGGGGATATAGGCAATCAAGCGGTTGCCGGGGTGCAACAACAAGGTGTCGGAAGAGAAGACCACCACCCCGTCAATTGCCGTGTCCAGTATCGACAAGGAACTTGGCACCATCGGCTTGCCGTCCAGTTGCACCCCGTGCACCTGGGCAGTACTGGCGGGCAGAGCCAGGGCGGCAAGCAGTGTGGTATAGGCTGCCTGACTGATTTGTTTCTTGAGGTAGGCGACATGCGCGTCGACCGCCATGTCATGGGTTTTTAAAAGCCTGAGGTTCGACTCTGTCGCCAAATGCCTGGGCCCGGGAGTTCCCGACGCCGTAACGCCCAAAGCGTGCTCCAGATACTGTTGATACTTGAGCCCCAGATCCAGCCTGCGGCATAGCGCGGCAAAGTGGCAGGGCTCAAGAGGGCTGATCTGCTGAGGATGGCCACCGTAGCGGATATGGCTTTGCGGATTAAAGCCGTTTGCAAGGGCCTCGTCGGCCGAAAAATTCTGCAGGGCTGCCCACAGCAGGGTTTTCGGCTCGTCATGCACCAGGTAATGGCGAACGGAACTGAACAACGTGATATTGGGGATCAGGTGAACATGCACCACCGCCAGATAGTCACGGTGAATATTCAGTGACGACCCGAACTCACGCCTGACCTCGGCTGCCAGCAATGCCCCGCAGTACACCTCGACACTTTGCAGCTCACCGAACTTCTTGCCGACCAGGCCATGATAGAAACGGCTACTGGCCATGGATGCATTCATGGCCGCAATGACCTGTGGATCAGCGCCCAACAACCATTTGGGCATATGGCTGTGGACCAGCTCCAGGGGTTCCAGGTCACTGAGCGTGGTATCGCGAGCATCCAGCGGGGGCATATGGCGGGGCATATCCGGTCTTCTGCAGGTCAGAGAGCGCCTAACCTAACGTGGCGTCGCAGGGGATGTGACATAGATAAATAGTGCTCTTCAGCCAAAACCCTGCTGGCCTCCCAAGCCCCGACAAAACAACCACTTGTAACTTTTATTGAACGATCCGGGCACAGGTCACTCGATAAAACACGGTCATTTATGCCGGAGCGAGTGCCTTGTGCCTTGCACCGCAAGGGCTGGCGATGCAGTCAAAAACTGCATCGCCCTTTAAAACCGGGCCCAAAGCGCTACCAGGCGTCCTGCAAAGACGCTGACTCATCCCTGTAGCACCACATGCCGAAAGACCAAGGATTTACACACCATGTGCGGATTAGCTGGCGAGTTACGTTTTGATCAACACCCTGCCGACCTGGCAGCCATCGAACGCATCACCCACCACCTTGCACCACGTGGCCCCGATGCCTGGGGTTTTCACAGCCAGGGGCCGATAGCCCTGGGCCATCGCCGCCTGAAAATCATGGATTTGTCGGATGGTTCAGCCCAACCGATGATCGACAGCCAGCTGGGTTTGTCGCTGGCCTTCAACGGCGCAATCTATAACTTCCTCGAGCTGCGCGCCGAGCTTGAAGCCCTGGGCTACAGCTTTTATTCGGGTGGCGATACCGAAGTGCTGCTCAAGGGCTATCACGCCTGGGGCGAAGCGCTGCTGCCCAAGCTCAATGGCATGTTTGCCTTTGCCATCTGGGAACGCGATGCCCAGCGCCTGTTTCTGGCCCGCGATCGTCTCGGGGTCAAGCCGCTGTATCTGTCGCGTACCGGTGAGCGCTTGCGCTTTGCCTCGACCCTGCCGGCGCTGCTCAAGGGCGGTGATATCAGCCCCATGCTCGACCCGGTGGCGCTTAATCACTACCTGAATTTTCATGCCGTTGTACCAGCGCCACGCACGCTGATTGCCGGTATCGAAAAGCTGCCACCCGCGACCTGGTTGCGTATTGACGCCAATGGCCACACCGAGCAAAAAACCTGGTGGACCCTGCCCTACGGCCCCCGTGCCGATGAAGTCAATCTGACCCTGGAAGATTGGCGCGATCGTGTCCTCGACAGCACCCGCGAAGCCGTGGCCATCCGCCAACGGGCTGCGGTGGATGTCGGCGTGCTGCTCTCTGGCGGTGTCGACTCCAGTTTGTTGGTGGGGTTGTTGCGCGATGTGGGCGTACAGGATCTGTCGACTTTCTCCATCGGCTTTGAGGACGCAGGCGGCGAGCGCGGGGATGAATTCCAGTATTCGGATTTGATTGCCCGGCATTACGGCACGCGCCATCACCAACTGCGCATTGGCGAGCACGAAATCATCGAGCAACTGCCAGCGGCCTTCCGCGCCATGAGCGAGCCGATGGTCAGTCATGACTGCATCGCCTTTTATCTGTTGTCGCGTGAAGTGGCCAAGCATTGCAAGGTGGTGCAAAGCGGCCAGGGCGCTGACGAACTGTTTGCCGGCTATCACTGGTATCCACAAGTAGATGGCGCCAGCGATCCTTATGCCGCGTACCGCGAAGCCTTTTTCGACCGCAGTTACGACGAGTACAAGGCCACCGTCCAGCCACAATGGCTGACAGCCAATGACGCCGCTGGCGACTTTGTGCGTGAGCATTTCGCACAGCCGGGGGCCCAGGCCGGGGTGGACAAGGCCTTGCGCCTGGACAGTACCGTGATGCTGGTGGATGACCCGGTCAAACGGGTGGACAACATGACCATGGCCTGGGGCCTGGAAGCCCGCACGCCGTTTCTCGATTACCGCCTGGCCGAGCTGTCAGCGCGGATTCCAGCGCGCTTCAAACTGCCCGACGGCGGTAAGCAGGTACTCAAGGAAGCCGCACGACTGGTGATCCCCAGCGAAGTCATCGACCGCAAAAAAGGCTATTTCCCGGTGCCGGGGCTCAAGCACTTGCAGGGCAACACCCTCAACTGGGTGCGCGACCTGCTGCTGGACCCGAGCCAGGATCGCGGCCTGTTCCAGCCAGCCATGCTTGACCAGTTGCTGACCAACCCGCAAAGCCAGCTGACCCCCCTCAACGGCTCCAAGCTGTGGCAACTGGCCGCCCTGAACCTGTGGCTGAGCGAACAAGGAATCTGATCGATGAAACCTCTCGCTACGGCTTATAGCCAGCGTTTACTGCGTGGCCAGACGCCTTCCTATGAACGCCTGCAAGCCCGCTTTGCCGAAGACGGCAGCGAACTGAATGCCTGCCCCGTGGCCGTACACTGCGGCTGGGGCCGGCTGTTGATCGGGCATACCTTTCCCGATCCCGTCACCCTGGCCGAAGAGCTGCTCAACGAGCAGCCCGGCGAGCGCGATATTGCCCTGTATGTCGCCGCGCCCCAGCAGGTGCTGGCGCAGTCGCCGCAACAACTGTTTCTCGACCCCTCGGATACGCTGCGCCTGTGGTTTACCGATTACCGCCAGGCCACCCGAGTGTTTCGCGGCTTCCGTATCCGCCGCGCACAAAGCGAGGCGGACTGGAACGCGATCAACACCCTGTACCTGTCACGCTCCATGCTGCCCATCGACCCGACCCTGCTGACCTCGCGCCACGACGGCGGCCCGGTGTACTGGATGGCCGAAGACGAGGACAGCGGCGCGGTGATCGGCAGTGTCATGGGCTTGAACCATCACACCGCATTCAACGACCCCGAAAACGGCAGCAGCCTCTGGTGCCTGGCGGTCGACCCGCTCTGTTCACGCCCGGGAGTGGGTGAAGTGCTGGTGCGGCATTTGGTCGAGCACTTTATGAGCCGCGGCCTGAGCTATCTCGACCTGTCGGTGCTGCATGACAATGCCCAGGCCAAGAACCTCTATGCCAAACTGGGGTTTCGCACCCTGTCGACCTTTGCCATCAAGCGCAAGAACGGCATCAACCAGCCGCTGTTTCTGGGGCCTGGCCCCGAGGTCGGACTCAACCCCTATGCCAGCATCCTCGTTGAAGAAGCCTACAAACGTGGCATCGACGTGCAAATTGACGACGCGGCCGCCGGCCTGTTCACCCTTAGCCACGGCGGGCGACGGATTCGTTGCCGCGAGTCCCTCAGCGACCTGACCAGCGCCATCAGCATGAGCTTGTGCCAGGACAAGTGCCTGACCCACAAGGTGCTCAGCCAGGCCGGCCTGAACGTGCCGACCCAGCAACTGGCGGGCAATGCCGATGACAACCTGGCGTTTGTCGAAGAGCACGGCCGGGTGGTGGTCAAACCGGTGGATGGCGAGCAAGGCAATGGCGTAGCGGTGGACCTGGACAGCATCGAACAGGTGCAACAGGCCATCGAGGCAGCGCGGGCGTTCGACAGCCGGGTGCTGCTCGAGAGCTTTCACGAAGGCCTCGACCTGCGCATTGTGGTGATCGGCTTTGAAGTGGTGGCTGCCGCCATCCGCCGTCCCGCGCAAGTGATCGGCGACGGTCAGCACCGCATTCAGCGCCTGATCGAGGCGCAAAGCCGCCGACGCC
>NZ_WIVQ01000063.1:0-27831 GCF_009600545.1 Pseudomonas sp. FSL R10-1339
AAGCAGCTATCGGCCTCCCCGAAACGCTTTTTGTACACGCCCCGGCATTTTCTTGGGCACCGGGAAAACATACAAGCTGCTGGCGTAGGAACGAGGCTGCGTTGTGCTGCGCAGCAGCCCCAAAACAGGCACTGCGGTCTGCCAGTCAAACCCGGCTCACCGGGTTTACGACGGCTTCGCCGCCGGACGTAGCCTCGTTCTACTCGTCAACTGCTACAGGTGTTTTGCTCAGGTTTCGGTCACTCTTTGCTGGCCTTGAACGCCAGCTCGCCCTTGGGCCATTTGGCCGCTTTGGCGGTCACTGCCTTGAGGGTCTTGCTCAGGCCTTCCTTGAGCTGCTCCTGGGCTGCGAAGATCAGCATCACGGTCTGACCTTCCTTGAACACGATACCTTCGCCCAGAGGCGAGCTGACATAGGCGTAGTCACCGATGCCGTAGATCGTCATTTTGATATCGCGAAATTTGATTTCGAACTTGCCACCTTCGCGGCTGGGCAAGACTGCTGCGCGAAAATGATCACCGACCTTGAGCCCGAGACCTGGTTTGTCATCTACCACCAGCGCTGATTCAGTATCGATTTCAGCGATGTAAATACCTTCAGCGTTCTGCTCGGTAACGTACACAAAGCGGGACTGGAACAGTTTGACCAAACGTGCCCGCAAATCACCCAGAACAAACAACGCATGCATTTCCAGATTGCTGACTGCCAACGAAAAACCCTCGAAAACGTGAAGTGGCGCTACCAGAACAAATAACAGGCAGCAGAAAAAAGGCCTCAGCCCACTTATTAAAAAACCGGGTACAGCAAAATCTCCTGGCTGATGGGGCAAGGAGTGGCATGTGACTTCAAGACTAAAAATACGACAGGACCACCATTCTACCGGCTCATGCCCGAAGTTGGGTATACACATCCACTTCTCAGTCAGGGAATCCGTAAATTTTTCTTGATTGAGGCCCGGTTCTACAGGGCTTTCGTCGTTAACTGCGCCGCTGGCTGTCAACAACTGCCATACTGGCCGAAAAATCAGCCTGGCCCATGCCGCCGGGTTGTCCGGCTTCATTACCTCGAAGGGAAAGCGACACGTGACGGAATTTGATATTGGCGAATTTTTTATCCGCGGCGAGTCCAAAGAAGTCGATGGTGAGTTTCAGGCCGTGATCGTGATGCGCGCCAAGCCACCGTTGAAAACCGTGACTTACCATCAGGTCGAGAAAGACCGCTGGTTCAAGACCGCCGAGCAGGCTGAAATTGCCGCCAGGGGTTCGGCGCAGGAATTGAAGCTCGCAGTGGACGCAGGCGCCCTGAACGCATCTTGACGTAACCCGTCAAGCACGCTGAGCCCGAGCCTGCATTGCGCACGCGCCAGCGCTCAGCTGCGCCAGCCAGGCAGCGCGACACTCTTCAGCTTCCATGCGGCTGGAGAACGCCGTCCCGCGTTGCTCGCCGTTGACCAGCACAACCCAGCAGGCCTTCTGCCCCGTGGCCCGCAACCCCTTGGGGACACCCGAACCGATCATCACGGCAACATCTACCCGATTGGACATGGTGGATACTCCAACTATTTAGTTAGTCACCTAACGATGTCGGCCATCTTAAAGAGTTAAGGACGCTGGAAAAAGCTATGCCCTGCATAGCTGCATTGCATCAGCGGTAACAATATCCCCTGTATGCGGGCTCAAACCGGCGGTTTTTGCTCGAAAACATTGCGCCCGCCCTCTTGGGCAATATTGAAAAACGCCTTGTCGAGTACCCCTAGCCCCTGGCCCACATTGGCATTGAAATTGGCCGATTGATGAACGTAGCGCTGACGCAACAAGCGCTCCTGGGCAGGGGTGAGCTTGATTGTACTTTTCAGTACCTGCGCTTCGAGCCTTGCAGCGATGGGCAACAGTTCATCAGGCAAGGCATCCTGGGCACTGTTCAAGGCGGCAAAGGGCACACCCTGTTTGCATGCCAGCGAATGCATGATGCGCAGATACACACGGGAAAGATGACCCAGCACCCGGCGCTGCATAAAGACGGCGGCCTGGACGCGCTTCATCGGGTCCTGGCGGCTGCCGGCCTTCTGCTCTTCGGTGCGCACTTGCACGAAGTCCTGCTCAGCGAGCGGATCAATCAAATCCCTTGCTTGCCAGTCCAGCAACTGCGCCTGGGCCAGCTTCCAGGCACTGGTCAGCCTGATGGGTGTGGACGGGCTGACCAGATTGCTTTGCCAGCGCGTCAACTGCACCTGCTCTTGCATCTCGACCGGATAACCGCCGCCAAGATCGGCATGGACTCCGGGCAGGGATATATCCAGCGGCCATTGCGGGGCAATGCGGGTCAGGGAAAAATTGCGTCGGTATTCATCCCGCGCACAAAGTTGCACCACCTGTTGCGCGCAGTCAGGCCCCAGATACAGATTGAGCCCCGGATTGATGTCATCCCCCACATCACCCAGGTCCTCCAGCCCGCCCATGGCTGCAACAGTATCGAAGAGCCCGATAAACTCGATGCTGCACTTGAAGTCAGAAGCCAGCGCAAACTGCTGCGTGAAGGCCGTGGCATGCACCTTGTTGGCAAAGTGGCGGGCTGCGGCAGCGCCGCGGCTGAAGCCAAAAAGGTCAAGTTGCAGACGGCTCAGGGTATTGGCGGGAGCCAGCCGTAGAAATTGCGCCAGACATTGGCTCAGTTGCTCCAGGGCCTCATCGGCCTTGCCCAGCACCCCGGTGCGCCCACGGCCATAGGTCAGGCCCGGGAAGGAGGTATCAACTGCCCCTGTGGTTGTGCCAATACCGCCGACGTAGAGCGAAGTCAGCGCCTGTGAATCCTTGAACGTCGTTTGCACAGGGTAGTGCCGGTGCAGGCGGGCGATATTGGTGGGTTCACCGGCATAACTGCTGCCGGGTTCGACCTTGAGGCCCCGGGCCTGGCGCTCGCGGCCCGAGAGGATATTGAACTGGTTATTGGCCGTGCCATCAAAAAAAATACCGACACGCAATACATACCCCGTATTGCTTGAGTGACTCATGACACTGGCCCTCGTTCTTTTCAGCTTCGCGTGGAAACGCCGTGCCAAATATAAAGGGGCATGACCAAAACACTCAGCTCAACGTCAGGTTTAAATTTTTACGGGGAATTACAACAGAGGCCAGGGCGACAGCGCGGACGGCTGCGCAGCCCAAGCTACCGGAACCGCAGGACACGGCTCCGGCAAGGTCAAGCCTTCAGGCTTGACGCTGATGCTTGTCGATTTGCTCGTGACGCTCTTGAGCTTCGATGCAGTACTTGGTGGTAGGGCTGATCAGCAGGCGCTTGAGGCCAATTGCATCGCCACTGTCATCACACCAGCCGAAGCTGTCATCCTTGATACGTTCCAGCGCCTGTTCGAGCTGGGGCAGCATGCGCTGATCACGGTCGATGGCGTTCACCAGCCAGGTGCGCTCTTCTTCAACCGAAGCAGCGTCGGCCGGGTCAGCCGGAGTGTCCAGGCTCTCGATCGCGATGCGGTTCTGCTCGATACGCTCGTGGGTTTCGACCTTCATGTTTTGCAGCAACTCGCTGAAAAAAGCATGTTGCTCGGCATTCATGTAGTCATCCGCCGGCATGGCCAGCAACTTATCCTTTGTCATTGATTTCTCTATAAAAAATACGTGCATTAAGGCGAATTAGGGAGCGTTCTGACCGATCTTCATCCCAACCAGTTAGGTGCCATCTATTTCAAGCGCCACCCGGCACTCAATTTACGAGGGGCGGCAGTCTAAGGCCGAGTTATCGACTCAGCAACTGAAAACACACCTATTTGTCCAGCAAAACCTGGAAAGTGACGAAAAACGTGCTCAGCGGGGCTAATGGAGTGCGTTTATAGCAAGAAATTCAATGCGCAGGCTGAAAATCCCCTGCCAGGTGCGATGACCCACAGCTGGTGGGTCATCTCTATATTGTTAAGGGCGAGACCCGCGCACCCGAACCGGGCACGCCGATAAAACCGCGAAATGCCCTGCTCGTAATAAAAGAACCACTGGCCAATACAGCCCTGCCGTGTGCAACCAGATCGAGCGACGTTTAGTAAGCAATGGGGTGCATGAGCGCGTATTGGGCCAACTTTTCATGGCTGGCTCGCCCGGGAAACCGGGCAGCCATGCCCAGGTAATGCTCCACCCCACCAAGCATCAATTTAAATGCACTTAACCATCATTATTATGCATTTGCGTATTGGTTAACGGCTGGGCAGACTGCTCGCGTTCCTCCCCCAGATGAAGGAACATTTTCAAGGGCTTGCCGGTTAACCCGCCAGGCCCTTTTTTTACCTTCCTGCTTCACAAAACCGGATTTACCTGACCATGCAAACCCGCTGGATCAGCCGCCTATTGCCTGCGGCTACGAACACCCGCCCCACCGAATGGAGCCGTGCCGCCATTGGCGTGTCCCTTGGCACACTATTCAGTGTGTGGTTCTGCAGCCTGTTCTATGGCCTGCCCGTGGCCATGCACCTGATCGGCCCGTTGGGCGCTTCGGCCATTTTGCTGTTTGCCGTGTCCTCGGGTGCACTGGCGCAACCCTGGTCGATTGTCGGCGGCTATCTGTGCGCCACGGTCGTGTCGCTGGGGGTGGTGCATTTTCTTGGCCGCAGCCTCGACAGCGCGTGCCTGGCCGTAGGTCTGGCAATGATCAGCATGTGCCTGCTGCGCTGCCTGCACCCGCCTGCAGGTGCACTGGCGCTGCTGGTGGTACTGGCCGACCCGGACAGTGCCAGTCTTGGCTGGGGCATGCTTGCACCGGTGATGCTCGGCGCAGTGTGCATGCTGCTCGCGGCGCTGGCCTATAACAACCTGACCCGCGTGCGTTACCCGAAAAAACCGTCCGAGCCGAGCCCTGCGGCCAGCACCGATCAGGCACCGATCAACCCGGGCATCAGTGCTGAAGATTTGCACCATGCGTTGCAGCAAATGGACGCATTTATCGACGTTACCCCCGAAGATCTCGAAGAGTTGATTCGAGCCAGCGAGCTGCATGCGCGCCGGCGCAGTATCGGTGAAGTGTTCAGCCAGAACGGTTGAGCCTGGGGCGCTGCCTGCCCTGCTTGCCCTGTATCGATAAGCGCCCAACTCCTGCTAGGGTTAACGAGGTAACCTGGGCGGCAGACATGCTTGAGTGCCTGATCACCCGGATTCCGCCATCCGACAGTGATCAAGGCTCGCAATGCTCAAAACCATTGAAAATGAGATCTCGAAACAGGCCGCCCCGCCCGCCTTGCAAGCTGAATTTGCCCAACATGATTTCGAAAAGCTGCGCAATTTTTGCAGCCTGACCTATATCACCAGCATTGCTATCTGGTTACTGTTCAACCTGATTGTCAGCACCAAGGGCGGCCAGGGGTTTACCGGCCTGTCCCTGCTGTTTATCAGCGTCATGGTGGGGTTGACCATTATTCTGGGCTTTGTCGGCAATTACCGGCACTTCGATGTACTCAATACGGTTTTCGTAGCCATCATCACACTCGGTTTGCGCCTGATCATTTTCGGCCTGCCAGCCGAGACCCAGCCGATCTGGCTGGCACTCGCCACCTCAAGCATTCTTTATAGCGCGTCGGTGCTGCCGCTCAGCCGCTGGGCGTTTCTCGCCGTTGCCGCCATCAGCTGTGTCACCCTCAACCCTTTCCTGATGGCCGATGTCTCGGTCATGGATCTGCGCGGCTTGCTGATCCTCTGCTACTTCACCTTTTTGTGCAGCCTGACCACCTACAGTTTTTTCAAGCTGCGCCGGATCAAGCTGCACAATTACACCATGTCCAAGTTACTGGTGGCCCAGGCCTACATCGATGCCCTGACCGAGATCCCCAACCGGCGCTCTTTCATGCTTCAGGCCGGGCATGTACTGCTGACCCGCCCCAGGGAGCACGACCACTATCTGGCGATGATCGATATCGACAATTTCAAGAAGGTCAACGACCAGTACGGCCATGATATTGGCGATGAGGTGCTCAAGCGTACGGCCGCCAGCATCAAGGCAGTGATGGCTGATTTTGCGTACGCACGGCTGGGTGGTGAGGAGTTTGCCGTGTACCTGCCCGGCGTGCGCCGCGAAGACGTCGAAGTACTGGCGCAGAGCCTGTGTCGCCGGGTGCGTGAAGATCCCGACGCACACCCAGTGACCATCAGTATCGGCCTGGCCCGGGTCGAAGAGGAAGACACCCTCAACCAGGCGCTGGCCAAGGCCGACAAGGCGCTGTACGGCTCCAAGCATGACGGCAAGGACAGGTTTACGTTTTATTCGTGAGCGGCTGGCAGATCGGGGGATATAGCGTAATTCGGCGAGCTGGCCGTATTGAGCCGGATCAAAAGCCCCTCACCCTGGCCCTCTCCCAGAGGGAGAGGGAACCAAGAGCAAAAGCGGATCAAGCTGGGGTGAGGGGTCTGCGTCAGTCGCTCAACTCGGTATTGCCATCCCAGCCGCCACCCAGCGCCGCAATCAGTTGCACACTGGCAATCAGACGGCTCTGCAGCAAGTTAAGTACGCTGCGCTCGGTGCTCAGGGCTGTTGTTTGCACCGAAACCACGTCCAGGTAAGCAATCAAGCCCGCCTTGTACTGGTTACTGGTCAGGCGCAACGACTCGCGGGCCGACTCCAGTGCCTGCTCCTGTACCACCGACTCATCGCCCAGGACCTTCAACTGCACCATGTAGTTTTCCACTTCCCGCAGACCGTCGAGCACGGTCTGGCGATACTTGGCCACCGTCTGGTCATACACCGCTTCATTGCGATCGACTTCTGCCGAGCGCTGGCCACCATCGAACAACGGCAGGGAGATTTTCGGCCCCACCGACCAGAAGCGGTTGGGCACGCTGATCCAGTCCTGATACTGACTGCTGCTGTAGCCACCCGACAGGCTCAAACTGAAATCGGGGTAGTAAGCCGCCTTGGCTACGCCAATGTTGGCGTTGGCAGCAATCACCGAGCGCTCCGCCGAAGCGATGTCAGGACGCCGCTCCAGCAGTTGCGACGGCAGGCTGACCGGGATCTGCGGCAACTTGGGTACGTTTTTAATTTCCGCCAGGTTGAACCCTGCTGGTGCTTGACCGGTGAGCACCGCTATTGCGTTTTCAAATTGCGCCCGCTGCCAGATCAGGTCGATCAGGCTGGCCTGGGTATTGCGCAACTGGGTTTGCGCCTGAGCCACCGCATCCTTGCCGGAAATTCCCGCACGGTACTGGTTTTCGCTCATTTTCAGTGAACGTTGATAGGCCTCGACCGTGGCTTCGAGCAAACGCTTCTGCTCATCGATCACCCGCAATTGCAGGTAGTTCTGCACCAGCTCCGACTGCTGGCTCAGGCGCATCGCCGCGAGATCGGCCAGGCTGGCCTCGGCACTCGCCTCGTTGGCTTCCAGACCACGGCGCAACTTGCCCCAAACGTCGGCCTCCCAGCTCACCCCGACCTGGGCATTCAAGGTGTCCCGTATGCCGCTGCTGGAGCTGGTCAGGCTGGAGTTTGAGCTGCCGGTGCCCTGGCTGGACCGGGTCTTGCCCACGCTAAGGTCGGCGCTGGGCAGGAACGCCCCGCGCGCACTGCGCACCAAGGCCTGGGCCTGACGGAACTGGGCTTCAGACTGCGCAACGCTCTGGTTGGCACTGTTGAGTTTGTCGACCAGCGCATTGAGCTGCGGGTCGCCATACAGCTCCCACCAGGCACCTCGGGCCAGTGAGTCGCTCGGATTGGCCTGGGTCCAGCCGGCTGCCTGCTTGTACTCAAGGGGCGCCGCCGTTTGCGGGCGCTGGTAGTCCGGGCCGATGGCACAGCCGCTAAGCAGCGCAACGGACAACGCCGGGGCAAGGAAAAACGAACGAGAGGTCATAGCGGAGTTTCCAGAGCAGCATCAGTGCGCACGCCGCGCCATTTGTTGAAGCGATGGCGCAGGCGGTCGAGATAGAGGTAAACCACAGGCGTGGTGTAAAGGGTCAGAATCTGGCTGAAGATCAGCCCGCCGATAATGGTCAGGCCCAGGGGCTGGCGCATTTCCGCGCCTTCGGCGCTGCTCAGCATCAGTGGCAAGGCACCGAGAATGGCCGCCAGGGTGGTCATCAGGATCGGCCTTAAACGTTGCAGGCAGGCACTGCGGATCGACGCTTGCGGGTCGAGGCCCGAATGACGTTCCAGTTGCAGGGCAAGATCGATCATCAAAATCGCGTTTTTCTTTACCACACCAATCAACAGGAACAGCCCCAGCAGTGAAATCAGGCTGAACTCCCCGCCCGTGAGGTAAATGCTCAACAACGCACCAACACCGGCAGACGGCAAGGTCGACAGAATGGTCAACGGGTGGATGTAACTCTCATAGAGAATCCCCAGCACCAGGTACACCGCTACCAAGGCGCCAAGAATCATGAACGGCTGGCTTTTTTGCGTGGCGGCAAAAGCATCGCCCGTACCGGCCATTTTCACGATCACTTCTTCCGGCAGGCCGAGCTTGGCCACCGCCCGTTCAATGGCTGCCGTACCCTGCTCCAGGGTGACACCGGGGGCCAGGTCGAACGCAATGCTCTCCGAGGCGAACTGGCCCTCGTGGGATACCCGGTCGTTCTGCAGACTGTTCTCATAGTGGGCAATGGCCGACAGCGGAATACGCTGGCCATCGGCGGTTATCACCTGCACCTGATTCAGGGTTTCGGGGTCCTGGGCGTACTTGGGGTTGACCTCCATCACCACCTGATACTGGTTCAGGCTGTCGTAGATGGTGGAAATCTGCCGCTGGCTGTAGGCGTTGTTGAGCACGGCAGTGACCATGTCCATATCCACCCCCAGGCGCTTGGCCTGGTCGCGATCAACCACCAGGGTCACCTGCTGGGCACCGCGGCCTTCACGGGCATCGATAGCGGTCAGCTCAGGCAATGCCTTGAACGCGGCCACCACTTTTGGATACCAGGTGCGCAACTCGCCCAGATCGCCGCTTTGCAGGATGTAGGAGTACTGCGAACTGGTCTGGTCACGCCCACCGCCAAACTGCAGGTCCTGGTCAGCCATCAGCATCAGGCGGCCGCCGGGCACTTTGGGCATGCTCTCGCGCAGACGTTCGATGACCTTTTGCGCCGACACCTTGCGCTCCGAGATCGGCTTGAGACGCACGATCATAAAGGCGTTGTTGGTGCCGCCATTGCCACCAATAAAACCGGCAACGCTTTCTACCGCAGGATCGGCCAGCACAGCCTTGCGGAAGATTTCCATTTTCGGCTGCATCACGCTGAACGACAGGCCGTCGTCGCCACGCACAAAACCGATCAGTTGCCCGGTGTCCTGTTGCGGCATAAAGGTTTTCGGCACCACCACATACAGCGCCACGTTAACGCCAATGGTCACCAGCAGGCTGAGCAATGTCAGGCGCTTGTGCCGCAGCACCCAGTCCAGGCTGCGTGCATAGCCGCTGACCATGCGCTGGTTAAGGCGGATGCTCCAGCGCTGCATGGCGTTTTCCGTGCCCGGCACATGGGGTTTTAGCCAGCGTGCGCAAAGCATGGGCGTGAGGGTCAGGGACACCACCAGCGACACCACGATCGAAGCGGCCAGGGTGATGGAAAACTCGCGGAACAAGCTCTCGACAATCCCGCCCATAAACAGGATCGAGAGGAACACTGCTACCAGTGACACGTTCATCGAGAGCAGGGTAAAACCGACTTCCTTGGCGCCCAGCATGGCCGCTTTCATGGGCGCCACACCGGCGTCGATATGCCGCGAGATGTTCTCCAGCACCACGATAGCGTCGTCCACCACCAGCCCGGTGGCCAAAATCAGCGCCATCAGCGACAGGTTGTTCAGCGAGAAGCCGTAGAGGTACATGATGGCAAAAGTGCCCACCAACGACACCGGCACCGCCAGCGTCGGAATCAGCGAAGCGCGGAAATTGCCGAGGAACAGGAACACCACCAGAATCACCAGCGCCACGGCGATCAGCAGGGTCATTTCGGCCTCGTGCAGCGTAGCCTTGATCACCGGTGAACGGTCCATGGCCAGGTTCAGCTGCACGCTTGCCGGCAGCACCGCCTGCAAGGCCGGCAACTGGGCCTTGATCGCGTTCACGGTCTCGATGATATTGGCCCCGGCCTGGCGGTTGACCACCAGCAGCACCGCCGCATCGTTATTGAAAAAACCGCTGTTGTAACGGTCTTCAACACTGTCCTTGACCTTGGCCACATGGCTCAGGCGCAGCGCCGCGCCATCCTGGTAACGGATGATCAGCGGTTCGTAGTCCTTGGCCTTTTCCAGCTGGTCGTTGGCCTGGATCTGCCAGTTGCGCTCGCCATCGGACACTGCGCCCTTGGGCCGGCGCACGTTGGCATTGGCAATGGTGTTGCGCACGTCATCCAGCGAGACGCCGTACTGGTTGAGCAGTTGCGGTTCCAGCTCGATGCGCACGGCGGGCAGCGAGCTGCCGCCAATCTGCACTTCACCTACACCCGGCACCTGGGACAGGCTTTGCGAAAGAATGGTCGAGGCCAGGTCATAGAGCTGGCCCTTGGACAACACCTCGGAGGTCAGCGATAACACCATGATCGGTGCTTGCGAGGGGTTGATCTTCTTGTAGGTGGGCATGCTTTTCATGCCGCTGGGCAGCAGGTTGCGCGAGGCGTTGATCGCCGCCTGCACCTCCCGCGCCGCGCCGTTGATGTCGCGGTCCTGATCGAACTGCAAAATCACCCGGGTCGAGCCCTGGCTCGAATTGCTGCTCATGGTATTGACCCCGGCAATCGCACCGAAGGCCCGCTCAAGCGGCGTGGCCACGGTAGATGCCATCACCTCGGGGCTGGCCCCGGGCAAACTGGCCGACACCACGATCACCGGGAAATCCATTTGCGGCAACGGCGACACGGGCAGCAAACCAAAGCTCACCCCGCCCAGCAACATGATTGCCAGGCTCAGCAGCATGGTGGCTACCGGGCGTTTGATAAACGGGCCGGACAGGTTCATACCGACGCCTGCTCAGCCTGGGCCGCATCACCACGCCAGCGACGACCCAAGCGATCGAAGTACAGATAGATCACGGGGGTAGTAAACAGGGTCAAGACCTGACTCACCAGCAAACCACCGACCATCACCAGACCCAGGGGCTGGCGCAATTCTGCCCCGGAACCGGTGGCCAGCATCAGCGGTACGGCACCAAACAACGCTGCCAGGGTGGTCATCAGGATCGGCCGGAAGCGCAACAGTGCCGCCTGATAGATCGCCTGCTCCGGCGCCATGCCCTGATTGCGCTCGGCGTCGAGGGCGAAGTCGATCATCATGATTGCGTTTTTCTTGACGATACCGATCAGCAGGATGATGCCGATAATCGCAATCATGCCCAGGTCATTGCCGCTGAGGATCAGCGCCAGCAAGGCACCCACTGCTGCCGATGGCAGGGTGGAGAGAATGGTGATCGGGTGGATGTAGCTCTCATAGAGCACCCCCAGCACGATATACATGGTCACCACCGCCGCCAGAATCAGCAGCAAAGTGCTCGACAACGAAGCCTGGAACGCCTGCGCGGCACCCTGGAATTCGGTCTTGACCCCCACCGGCATGCCGATGTCCTTCTGCACCTGATCGATCAGTTCCACGGCCTGGCCCAATGCCACGCCGGGCGCGAGGTTGAACGAGACCATTACCGAAGGGAACTGGCCGATATGGGAAATGGCCAGTTGTGCCTGACGCTCCTCGACCCGGGCCAGGCTCGACAGCCGCACCTGGCCACCATCGGTGGTCTTGACGTGGATCTGATGCAGCGCCTGCGGGCCGATTTTCTCGCCGTCCTTGGCCTGCAAGACCACGCGGTACTGGCTGGCCTGGGTGTAAATGGTCGAAATCTGCCGCTGACCGAAAGCGTCATACAGGGCATCGGTAATATTGGCCACCGACACGCCCAGGCGTGATGCCGCATCGCGGTCGATCACCAGGTATACCTGCAGCCCCTTGTCCTGCAGGTCACTGGCCACATCGACCAGTTCAGGCTGATTGGACAACGCGGTGACCAGTTTCTGCGTCCAGGTGCTGAGCATGTCAGCATCCGGGGATGACAGGCTGAACTGGTACTGGGTACGGCTGACGCGGTCTTCGATGGTCAGGTCCTGCACCGGCTGCATAAACAGGCGGATGCCCGACAGCTTGTCCAGTTGCGGCTGCAGCCGCGCAATCACCTCGATGGCACTGTCGCTGCGCTCGCTGTGGGGCTTGAGGTTGATCAGCATGCGACCGCTGTTGAGGGTCGGGTTATCCCCGTCCACGCCAATATAGGAGGACAGGCTCTCGACATCCGGGTCTTGCAGAATGATCTTGCCCAGCTCCTGCTGACGCTGACTCATGGCACTGAACGAAATCGATTGCGGCGCCTCGGAAATGCCCTGGATCACCCCGGTGTCCTGCACCGGGAAAAAGCCCTTGGGCACCACCATATACAGGAACACGGTCAAGGCCAGTGTACCGATGGCCACCAGCAGGGTCAGCGGCTGGTGCTTGAGCACCCACTGCAACATGCGCCCGTACTCGGCGATCATCCAGTCGATAAACGCGCCGCTGGCACGGTAGAACCGCCCCTGCTCTTCAGGCTTGGGTTCGGCCTTGAGCAGGCGCGCGCACATCATCGGGGTCAGGGTCAGCGAGACCACCAGCGAGATCAGGATCGCCACCGCCAGGGTGATGGCAAATTCGCGGAACAGGCGCCCCACTACATCGGCCATAAACAGCAGCGGGATCAATACCGCGATCAGCGACAGGGTCAGCGAGATCAGGGTGAAGCCGATCTGTTTGGCGCCCTTGAGCGCCGCTTGCATCGGGCTGTCACCTTCCTCGATATAGCGCGAGATGTTCTCCAGCATGACGATGGCATCATCGACCACAAAGCCGGTGGCGATGGTCAGGGCCATCAGCGTCAGGTTGTTGATGGAAAACCCGGCCAGGTACATCACGCCAAAGGTGCCGACCAGGGACAGCGGTACGGCAATCGACGGAATGAGGGTGGCGCTGGCCCTGCGCAGAAACAGGAAGGTCACCATCACCACCAGGGCGATGGCGATCAGCAATTCATGCTGCACATCGCGCACCGAGGCGCGAATGGTTTGTGTACGGTCGGTCAGCACCGTGACATCGATGCCGGCGGGCAGGTTGTCGGTAATGCTTGGCAGCAGTGCCTTGATCCGGTCCACCACCTCAATCACGTTGGCACCGGGCTGGCGCTGGATATTGAGCAGCACCGCCTGGTTTTCGTTGGCCCAGGCTGCGAGGCGCTCGTTCTCGTCGCCGTCGACAATTTCGGCCACGTCCTTGAGTCGCAGCGGTGCGCCGTTGTTATAGGCAAGAATCAGTTCGGCGTATTCTTGCGGGGTTTTCAGCTGGTCATTGGCGTCCAGCATCGACACCCGGGTAGGGCCGTCGAAGTTACCCTTGGGCTGGTTGACGTTGGACGCACCGATCAGGGTGCGCACATCGGCCAGGTTCAGGCCATTGGCAGCCAGCGCTTCAGGGTTGACCTTGATCCGCACCGCCTGGCGTTGCCCGCCAGCGATGCTGACCATGCCCACGCCGCTGATCTGGGCAATTTTTTGCGCCATGCGCGTATCGACCAGGTCATTGAGCTTGGGCAACAGCATGGTTTTGGAGCTGATGGCCAGGGTCAGTACCGGGGTATCCGCCGGGTTGACCTTGTTGTAAACCGGCGGTGCCGGCAAATCCTTGGGCAGCAGGTTGCTGGCGGCGTTGATCGCAGCCTGCACCTGTTGCTCGGCAACATCCATATTGATGTCGAGATTGAAACGCAGGGTCAGTACCGAAGCACCACCGGAACTGGTGGAGGCCATCTGCGTAAGCCCCGGCATTTGCCCGAACTGACGCTCAAGTGGTGCCGTCACTGCACTGGTCATCACATCCGGGCTGGCCCCGGGGTACAGGGTCATCACGCGGATGGTCGGGTAATCCACCTGGGGCAAGGCCGATACCGGCAGCAAGCGATAGGCGATGATCCCGGACAACACGATGGCCAGCATGCACAGCGTGGTTGCAACCGGGCGCAGGATAAACAGGCGCGACAGGTTCATTCGCGGGCCTTGGACTTGGTTTTGTCCGCGGCCGGGGTGGCATCGGTATCGGCACCGCCATCGAGCAGTTGCCCGGCAGCCGTTTCCGGTACGTCGGCACTGTCGTTGACCACTTCCACCGCGCCACCATCACGCAGACGGTCGGTACCTTCGAGTACTACACGATCACCGGGCTTGAGGCCTTCTTCGATCACGGTCACATCGCCATCGGTGGCACCCACTTTAATGCTGCGAATCTTGACCTTGTTGTCACCGTCCATGGCATACACGAACGAGCCGTTGGTGCCGTACTGAATCGCTGCAGTGGGAGCCAGCACCACGTTTTCAAGGGTGTCGGCCAACAGGCGTACAGTGACAAACTGGTTAGGGAACAGCGCCTGATCGCGGTTCTCGAACAGTGCCTTGAACTTCAGGGTGCCGGTGGTGATATCAATCTGATTGTCGATGCTGCTCAACACACCGACTGCCAGCTCTTTGGTATCGCCACGGTTCCAGGCCTGCACCGGCATTTTCGCGCCGCTGCGATAACGCTCAAGCACCAGCGCCAGGTTGGTCTCGGGCAAGGTGAAACTGACCACAATCGGCTCGGTCTGGGTGATCACCACCAAGGCCGTGGCGTCGTTGGCTGCTACCAGATTACCGACGTCCAGCTGACGCAGGCCCACACGGCCGCTGATCGGTGCGCGGATCTTGGTGAAATCCAGGTTCAGCCTGGCATCGTTGACCGCCGCCTGATTGGTCTTCACCGTGCCCTGATATTGGCTGACCAGCGCTTCGGCGGTGTCCAGGGTCTGTTTGGCGATACTGTCCTCGGCGTACAGCCCGCGGTAGCGCTGCACATCAACCTGGGCATTTTTCAGCTGGGCCTGGTTCTGCAGCAACGTGCCTTCGGCTTGCAGCAGGGCATTTTGATAACTGCGCGGGTCGATCTCAGCCAGCAGTTCGCCTGCCTTGACCATCTGCCCTTCCTTGAAATAAACCTTGACCAGTTCCCCTGCTACACGGCTGCGCACATTGATGGTGTTCAATGCGGTCACCGTGCCCAGCGCCTTGTAGTAAATCGGGAAATCGCCCTGCGTTACTTCCGACACCCGCACCGGCACGGGCTGGGTCGAGCCACCAAAGCCCGGGCGCATCATGCCCGAGCGACCGGTGTGCCCGGCGGGCTGATCGGTCGCAGCCTTTTTTGCGGCAGACGGCCATAGCCACCAGCACAGGCCAAGGACTATCAGCAAGACCAGCAGGCCAAACAGCCAGAAACGGGATTTGTGGGAAACAGAGGATTGCATGGAGTGATCAACCATTAGCGCGAGCGATAATTTTCAGGAGGTGGAACGATAAGCAGTGCGGGCCGTTATGAAAAGGCTCTTTACCCGCTATTTACGTTATAGAGATGGCATTGAGATGAAGATCGACGAAATCTGTGGAATCTGTGTGGGAGCGAGCCTGCTCGCGAAGGCAGTCGACGGTGGTGCTTGAAGATTTCGCGAGCAGGCTCGCTCCCACCGATCAACAGGCCGTACAAAAAAAACGGCCTGGCACTTTAGGTGCCAGGCCGCTTCAGGTCTTGCAGTACGACTTACTTCAAAACAGCCAGGGCTGCTTCGTAGTTTGGCTCTTCAGCGATTTCTTTAACCAGCTCGCTGTGCAGCACGTTGTCGTTTTCGTCCAGCACCACCACCGCACGGGCAGTCAGGCCGGCCAACGGGCCATCAGCGATTGCCACGCCGTAGTTCTCGATAAACTCGCGGCCGCGCAGGGTCGACAGGTTTTGCACGTTTTCCAGGCCTTCAGCGCCGCAAAAGCGGGCCTGGGCGAATGGCAGGTCAGCCGAGATGTTCAGCACAACGGTGTTCGGCAAAGCGTTGGCTTCGGCGTTGAATTTGCGTACCGAAGTAGCGCAGGTTGGCGTATCAACGCTTGGGAAGATGTTCAGCACTTTGCGCTTGCCGGCAAAGCTCGCCAGTGTTGCATCGGACAAATCACCCGCAACCAGCGAAAACGCTGGTGCCTTGGAACCTACTGCAGGCAATTCGCCGTTGACTTGAACAGGGTTGCCTTTAAGCGTCACTTGAGCCATGAACGATGTCCTTTTTGACAGGTTGTTGAAGAGGCCGAAGTTAAACATGAATCAGCCGGGCTGACCTATGGATCGAACAAAAAATCTTATGCTCTGCGGCACTAAAAGACGATTCCTACAAGGCGCCATGCACCGCAGTTATTAGCTGTATTTTTGTGCCCGGGTGCGCAAAAAAGACGGAAATAGCCCCGACATAAGCGCCAGTTCCCTGCCAACTGCTAGCGTACATGGCTAGCGCCCAAGGAACAGGATCGCATGCCCATCACTCGCCTTGCCTCAAGTCTGTTGCTCACCCTGGCCCTGTACCCGGCTGCCGATGCATTGGCAGATAACGCCGAGACCGCCAACAAGAGCAACAACCCGCTGAATCTGGCCCCGGGGGTCAATCTGCAGGACTACTACACGCCGCAGGTGTACGACAGCAATATCCACACCAATGACGCCCTGCTGCGCGGCGCCCTGCCCGTGGCACCCAACGACGTTATCGGTGTACCGCAACTGTTGCGCGTGACGCTTCCGGTCAGCACCCGTCCAGACCCGCACGGTGGCTACAGCACCGGGATCGGCGACCTCAACCTGTTCGATATTTTCCTGCTCAAAACCGAAGGCGTGCAATTGGGCATTGGCCCGCAGATAACCGCACCCACTGCCGAGCATGACGAACTGGGCACCGGCAAGTGGCAAGCCGGCCTGGCGGCCATTGCCATCGATGCTTCGCCACGGGGCCTGCTGGGCGCACTGGTGCAGTATCAAAGCTCGTTTGCCGGGGACAGCGACCGCCAGCATGTCGAGAGCGCCACGTTCCAGCCCTTTATCATCCACAACCTGCCCAAGGGGTGGTATTTGCGCTCCACCGGCACCTGGACCTGGGACCTGAAAAACAACACCCACTACATCCCCGTCGGGCTGGGCGTGGGCAAGGCCTGGAAAGCCGGAAGCAACATCCTCAATGCCTTCGTTGAGCCGCAATGGACCGTGGAACGCAAGGGCGACGACCTGCCCCAGTTCACCCTGTTTGCCGGGATCAACGTCACCTTCGGAAAATAGGAACCTGCCATGCACATAAAGCAACCCGCCTGTCTGCTCGCTGCCTGCCTCTCCTTGGGGGCGGGCAATGCTGACGCCATCAATTTCAGCGCCTCACCCACCGAGGCTGCCAGCATCGCCAGGGAGGCCTACCTCTACGGCTTCCCCGTGGTGGAAATGTACAAGACCCTCTACACCCAGGCCGTAGACACGCAGGGCAAAAACTTCAAGGCGCCGTTCAATGAAATCGGCAATACCGCCATGGTATTTACCCCCAGGGATACCGCATTCGTGACGCCCAACTCGGACACGCCCTACTCATTCCTGTGGATGGATCTGCGTGCAGAGCCGCTGGTTCTGACCCTGCCTGCCATCGAGGATGGCCGCTACTACTCGACGCAACTGATCGACCTGTACACACAAAACTTCGCGTACCTGGGCACCCGCACCACAGGCAATAAAGGCGGCAATTACATGATCGCTGGGCCTGGCTGGACAGGGGAAAAACCGGCCGGTATCGACGCCGTGATTCCCAGCGAGAGTGCCATTGCCTACGGCCTGTACCGCACCCAGTTGTTCGATGACAAAGACCTGGCCAAGGTCAAGCACATCCAGAGCGGTTACAAGGTCCGGCCCCTGAGCCAGTTCCTGGGCAAACCCACGCCAGCTGCGGCGCCCACCGTGGACTGGCCCGCACCTGTTGCCGATATGAGCGACAGCCCCGAGCTGTTCAGGTACCTGAGTTTCATGCTCGCGTTTGCCCAGCCCCAGCCCAGCGAAGCGGCATTGCGCGAGCGTTTCAGGAAAATCGGGATTGAACCGGGCCAGCCCTTCAACCTCAATGAACTGACCCTTGAGCAGCGCACTTCACTGGAGGATGGAATTGCGGCAGGCAAAGCCGAGTTCGCACAATTCAAGCATGACAAGGTAGACACCCATAAAATCACCAGCGGTGACCTGTTCGGCTCCCGCGAACACCTGAACAACAATTACCTGTACCGCTATGCGGGCGCCAATATGGGAATTTTCGGCAACTCGGCCGCGGAGGCCAATTACATCGGTTACTTCGTCGACAATCAGCAGCACCCTGTCGACGCCTCCAGGGATCGCTACACCCTGCATTTCAACAAGGATGCACTGCCGCCCGCCAATGCGTTCTGGTCGCTGACGATGTATGACGGCAAAACCAAACTGCTGGTCGAAAACCCGATCAATCGCTACCTGATCAACTCGCGCATGCTGTCAGATCTCAAACGCAACGCTGATGGCAGCTTGACTCTGTATGTGCAGAACCAGCCGCCCGCCGGGGAGTGGCTAAACAACTGGCTGCCAGCACCTGACGGACCGTTTTATGGTGTATTGCGCATTTACATGCCCAAGCCCGAGGTCGCCAGCGGTGCATGGAAAATGCCCTTGCTAACGCCGGTGGTTAGCCAAACAGCTCCGTAGCAGCTGCCGAAGGCTGCGTCCGCGTAGTGCGGCCTTCGTAATGCCAGGGTGCACGGTATGGTCGTAGAACCTTGGATTCAGGTTCTACGACGGCTACACCGCCGAACGCAGCCTCACTCCGCTCGTCAGCTGCTACGCAATATCCGGGTCTGGTGGCTACACCGGGTACGTTTACTTGTTGAGTTTCAAATACGACTGATGCAAGTCCGAAGCCCAGGTATCGATCACGTTTTTCACGTCATCGGCCTTCATCGCCTGGCTGGCATTGGCCAGGGGCTTGCCTGTGCCCTTGCGCACTACCTGGGCCACTACATCCTGGCTTTTCCCGTCGATAAACACCGCCTCGGTGGCCAGTTGGGTTTCCTGGTCGCGGATCCCCGACGCTGTGCTCACCGCAGCCGCCACCAGCGCTACCGGAATGTACTCATACGGTGCCAGGCTTTCGGTTTCACTGCTCACCGCAGTGATGGCTGCACGCACCACAATCACGCCCGGCCCAGGGGCACTTGCCAGTGGCAATGATTTGCTCAGTTCGCGCTTGAGCGCCTGGTCGTAATACTGGGTAATACCATTGAGGGTGCTTTGCGGGATCTTTTCTGTCGGTTTTGGCGCCGGATATAACTGGGTCGGCTCGATATACACGCTGGTGTACTGTCCTGGCTTCAGTTTGGGGTCAATCCAGCGCATCACCTCAGCACCAGAGGGCGACTTGGCCTCTTTGAGGCGGCTGTAATCCTTCAAGAATCCGGAATATTCGTCAGGTTGCTGGACCTTGCTCGCACAACCGACCATCCCGATTGATGCAATGCACAACGTACCGATCATTAGACCAAGCTTCATTCTGTAGCTCCTGTAGGGGGCGCAGCCGTAGAAACGCGCCCTATAGGTATAGCCAAGCATTGAACAATCGCCGCAGAACCCGAATTGATCCGACAGCGATTGTGATCGAATGCTCAATACACATCGGCATACTTTTTACAGCTCAGTTCTATTTGGCTGTCAAGAAACACTCTAAAACCAGATCAGATGGGTAAATATTCGCCTGATCCAGCGCAAAATTGTGATCTGCATTAATTCTCGTTTTCTGAATCTGTTTTGTTTTTGCCCTGATTCCTAAAGTTCCCCCTGCGCCAGACCACGAGGCCTGGCAGGACTTTGAACCGTGGAAGACTTGAGCATGAGCACAGCACTGAACGGGCAGGCCTATAACTACAAGGTCGTCCGCCAATTCGCCATCATGACCGTGGTATGGGGCGTTGTCGGCATGGCCATGGGCGTGTGGATCGCCTCACAACTGGCCTGGCCGCAGATGAACCTCGACCTGCCCTGGACCACCTTCGGCCGCCTGCGCCCGCTGCATACCAGCTTGGTGATTTTCGGCTTTGCCGGCAGCGCGCAATTTGCCGCCAGCTACTACGCCGTACAGCGTACCTGCGGGGTGCGGTTGTATTCGGACAAACTCGCAGCCTTCACTTTTTGGGGCTGGCAGTCGGTGATCGTGATCATGCTGGTCACCCTGCCCCTGGGCTACACCACAACCAAGGAATACGCCGAAATCGAATTCACCGGCGCAGTCTGGCTGACGGTGGTATGGGTGGCCTACGCCATCGTGTTTTTCACCACGGTGGTACGCCGCAAAAGCAAGCACATCTATGTCGGCAACTGGTTTTTTGGCGCCTTTATCCTGGTGATCGCCATGCTCCATGTGGTCAACCACCTGGCCATTCCGGTGGACTGGTTTAAATCATATCCGGTGTACTCCGGCGCTACCGATGCCATGGTGCAGTGGTGGTACGGGCATAACGCCGTAGGTTTCTTCCTGACCACCGGTTTTCTGGGGATGATGTACTACTTCGTGCCCAAACAAGTCGGCAAGCCGATCTACTCCTATCGCCTGTCGATTGTGCATTTCTGGGCACTGATCACCCTCTATATCTGGGCCGGTCCGCACCACTTGCACTACACCGCCTTGCCCGACTGGGCGCAGTCTCTGGGCATGGCCATGTCGATCATCCTGCTGGCACCCAGTTGGGGCGGCATGATCAACGGCATGATGACCCTCTCGGGCGCCTGGCATAAATTGCGCACCGACCCGATCCTGCGTTTTCTGGTGCTGTCCCTGGCGTTCTACGGCATGTCGACCTTTGAAGGCCCGATGATGGCGATCAAGACCGTCAACGCCCTCTCCCACTACACCGACTGGACCATCGGTCATGTCCACGCCGGTGCCCTGGGCTGGGTGGCAATGATCACCTTTGGTGCGCTGTACCACATGATCCCGAAAATCTTCGGCCGCGAGCAAATGTACAGCACCAGCCTGATCAACCTGCACTTCTGGCTGGCCACCATCGGCACGGTGCTCTACATCGCCTCGATGTGGGTCAATGGCATCACCCAGGGTCTGATGTGGCGAGCTATCAACGATGACGGCACGCTGACTTATTCGTTTGTGGAATCGTTGCAGGCCAGCCACCCGGGCTTTGTAGTTCGCCTGGTGGGCGGATTGTTTTTCCTCTGCGGCATGTTGCTCATGGCCTGGAACGTCTGGCGCACGGTGCGTGCAGGCAACCTCAAGCAGGCCGAACTGACCGCACACATCGCCTGACCACGCTGCACCGCAGGCCCCAGGGCCTGCGGTACCCTACAGCAAGGAACCTTGCCCATGCTCGACATCGCCCTCAACAGCGCCGCGGTTATCAGCCTTTACTTTGCCGTAGGCTGGTGCCTGAAACACAAGACCGAAAACGACCTCGACGACGCCAGCCTGATTCCCTTTGCCGATGACCCGGAAGTAGCACGCCGGGTCGAGCTGGCCACCGGCAAAACCGTCAACGCCGTGCAGACCGCCGAACCAGAGCTGCGCAAGCCGGGATGGGGCACGCTCGACCTGTGAAAGCAGGGTAATGGCACTGCGACAGATTAAATCTGCACCATTAGTTGCACTGCGGGCGTATTCAACGGCATTCTGCCACTTACCGTTCAACGAACTAATGATCGAAGACGCACTCAATCTGTACTGCCATTAATACCTTTCCGACAGAGACGCTCATGACTTCCAAGCTGGAACAACTCAAGCAGTTCACCACCGTGGTCGCAGACACCGGCGACCTCGACGCGATTACCCGCCTCAAACCCGTGGATGCAACCACCAACCCGTCGCTGCTGCTCAAGGCCGCCGCGATGCCCGGCTACGCAGAACTGCTGCAAAACGCCATCAGCCACGCCAAAGGTGATGTAGGTCAGGCCTGCGACCACTTCGCGGTGTCTGTGGGTAGCGGTATCTTGAACGTGATTCCGGGGCGCATTTCCACTGAAGTCGACGCCCGCCTGTCGTTCGACGAGCCTGCCCTGCTGCAAAAAGCCCACCAGTTGATCGAGCTTTACGACAAGGCCGGTGTAGGTCGCGACCGCGTGCTGATCAAGCTGGCCTCGACCTGGGAAGGCATCCGCGCTGCCGAGAAACTGGAAAAGGACGGCATTCAAACCAACCTGACCCTGCTGTTCTCGTTTGCCCAGGCCGCTGCCTGTGCCGATGCCGGGGTGTTCCTGATCTCGCCGTTCGTGGGTCGGATTTACGACTGGTACAAGAAGTCCACCGGCATTGACTACACCGGCTCCGATGATCCGGGCGTGCAGTCCGTGACCCGCATCTACAACTACTACAAGGCCAACGGCTACAACACCGTGGTGATGGGCGCGAGCTTTCGCAACCTTAACCAGATCGAACAGCTGGCCGGCTGCGACCGCCTGACCATCAGCCCCGACCTGCTGGAAAAACTGGCATTGGACGACGGCAAACTGGAACGCAAACTGGCTCCGGGCAATAAAGGCGAACCACGCCTGAGCCTGAACGAAGCACAATTCCGCTGGGCCTCCAACGAAGATGCCATGGCCACCGAAAAACTGGCCGAAGGCATCCGCCAATTCGCCCGTGACCAGGAAAAGCTGGAAGCACTGCTGTCAGGTAAATAACTTCATTTTGTGGGAGCAAGCCTGCTAGCGAAATGCCCTTCGCCAGCAGGCTCGCTCCCACGACCTAAGATGCAAGAAGCCCTGCACAATAGCTCTGCACGCCCTCCTCCAGCCCAAGCATTGGCTCGCGATACCCCGCTTCGCGCAACTGCCCGAGATCTGCGCAGGTGTACACCTGATACTTGTGCTTGAGCCCGTCAGGGAACTCGCAATACCGCAACACTCCGTCCAGCAAGGCCGTCTCAAGGGTCAGGGGCGGCCTGTCCTCGGCAGCGCGTACACTGTTGATGGTCGCCAGTGCCAGGTCATTGAATGACCGCGCGCACCCAGTGCCCAGGTTGAAAACACCACTGGTTTGCGGATGGTCCAGCCAATGCAGATTGACCTTGACCACATCCTCCACAGAGACAAAATCGCGCTCATGCCCGCCCGCCGGGTAGCCGCCGTACTCGCCAAACAACTCGACATGGCCATGATCGCGATACTGGTTAAAACAGTGCCAGACCATCGAAGCCATGCGCCCTTTATGCTGTTCGCGGGGGCCGTACACATTGAAGTAGCGCAAGCCCACAATCTGGCTGCGCGTCCTGGGCAGCAACTGGCGTACCCGCTGGTCGAAGAGGAATTTGGAGTAGGCATAGACATTCAGAGGCTGCTCGTACTCGCGGGCTTCACGAAACTCCCGTTTCGCGCCGTAGACCGCCGCCGAAGAGGCATACAGCAAAGGTACCGACTGTTCCTGACAGGCTTGCAGCAGGTCGCAGCTGTAACGGTAGTTGTTGTCCATCATCAACCGGCCATCACTTTCTACCGTACTGGAACAGGCGCCCTGATGCAGCACGGCACGCACTTCGCCCAGTTGATGGGTCGTAAAGCGCTGTACGAATTCACGCTTGTCGAAGTAATCAGCGATATCGCAGTCTGCTAGATTGCGGCACTTGTCGCCGTCAGTCAGATCGTCGACGGCGATGATGTCGCGCTCGCCGCGTCGGTTCAGGGCCTTCACCAGATTGCTGCCGATAAACCCGGCAGCTCCGGTCACGATGATGCTCATCTATGGCTACCTCCTGGAACATGAGTTGAGCTCAGGCTATGCCTGTGCGACGCGTCAGCATTGATGCAGGTCAAGCGTCCTTGCGGGTGACAAATGCCGACGTGACATACGGCACGCTGACGGTGCCACCGTGATTCAACGCGTTATGCGAGGCGACAAAAGCCGCCAGTTGCTGTTCCAGGCGATCACGCTCGGCCGGTATCAGAGCCGAGATAAAGCTGGTGGAACGCACCCGATTGAAGATTACGTCTTCTACCGGTCCGTCGTGGGAATGGCTCAGTTTCTGCTCGCGCAAAGGGCCAAAACCCGGATGAGGAAATGCCTGACGCCACGCGCCGGTATAGAAGCGCGGGGCATCACCTTCCCACTGATTGACCAGCGCATCCAGTTGCGCCACCCACGGCACACTGGCATCGCGCAGGTTCCAGATCAGCCCCAGTTGCCCGCCAGGCTTGAGCACGCGATGAATCTCGGTCAGCGCTGCAGAGGTGGCGAACCAGTGAAAAGCCTGCGCGCACACCACCACATCGACACTGGCATCGGCCAGAGGAATGGCCTGGGCAGTGCCTTGATGGGTTTCGACTTGCGGATAGCTGCCGGAGAGCTTGTCGAGCATGGCCTGCACCGGCTCGACCACAATCACCCGCGCGCCCGTCTGTAACAGGCGCGTGGTGAACTTGCCGGTACCGGCTCCAACTTCAAGCACGGTTTGCCCGGGCCCCAGGCCAAGGGTTTCGGACAACCATGCGGTCACACCCGCCGGGTAATCCGGGCGCCCGCGCACATAGGTGTCGGCGCCCTGCTTGTAACCATCTGCTGCTGCCTTGTGGATGGTGGTATCGCTCATTGCCAGCCTCCGATTTCGTGGTTTTTAACCATAGTCGACCCAGGGCACACGCGAGATGAAAACCTCGTCAGAAACGGTACTTCATGCCCAGCATCAGGTTGCGCGGGTCACCGTAGTAATAAGTCGAGTACAAACCGTAACCGCTAAGGTATTCACGATCGAAAACGTTGTTTAAATTAGCTGACGCACTGAGGTTCTTGGTGATGTCATAGCGGGCCATCAAGCCGACCACGGCAAAGCTGCCTTCCTTGGCTTCGGTCTTGATTGTTGAATCCAGCTCGCTGTAGGTCGAGCCCTGCCAGGTCAGGTTGCCGCCCACGTTAAGGTCTTTGAGGTCGCCGGTCAGTTGATAGCTGGTGGCCAGTTTGAACAATTGCTCAGGGTGGTTGCTGTTGATCCGCTTGCCGTCCTTGTCCCGTGGCTGGGCGTAGGTGTAGCCCGCCAGCAATTGCCAGCCGGTCATGATTTCGCCGGATATTTCGGCCTCGATGCCCTTGGTCTTGGTACCGCTGATTGCCTTGTAGGCATCCTGGCCATCATCCCGCACACCATCGTATTCGGCGTAGTTGTCCTGTTTGATCATGAACAGGGCAAAACTGGTGTTCAGCGCCCCGCCGAAATACTCGGACTTCAGACCCGCTTCATAGCTTTGGCCAGTCATCGGCGGCAGAACCTTGTCGTCACGGTCGAAGTAGCTTTGCGGCGTGAAGATATCCGTGTAGCTGGCATAGACCGAGTGGTTTTCGTTCAGGTCGTAGACGATCCCGGCATAAGGAATCATCTTCCCGGTTTTTTTGCTGTTATCCGTGGTTGGCACAGTTTGCGCCGCGTTATAGGTCATTGTGCCTTTGCGATCGTAGTCCACTACCCTGGTTCCCAGGATGATCGACAGGTCGTCCACAGGTTTGAGGCGCAATGCTGCGTAGGCTGCCGACTCTTTGGTTTTGTACTTTTGCTTCAACCCCTGGCTCAGATCAGTAGGACGCGGCGCGTCATTGTTCCAGTTTTCGTAGTTGACGGTCAGGTCATCGGCATTCATTGCCAGGTAGTCCGTGCGCCGGTCACTGACGTTCATCCCCACCACCAGATCATGGGTACGCCCCAACAGCTCAAACGGCCCGGTCGCATAGGCGTCCAGTGTATCGGTATTGATTTCGAAGGTTTTGCTCCCGCTCATGAACTGCGCCTGGCCGGTGGCCTTGTCCGGAAAAGGCCCCCAGCCCACCAGGTTGCCCTGCAACTGCTCGGTGTTGCCCTTCCAGTGGCTGGCCTCGACCTTGAGCAGCCAGTCGTTGGCAAAACGCTGTTCAACACCAGCGAAATACTTGGTGCTTTCACTGTCGGCATACGCCCACTTGGCGGCGGGATTCATCGAGCGCTTGAAATGGGTGCGGCTGCCATCGCTGTAATACAGCGGCAATTGGCCAAAGCTCGAGCCGTTGGAATTGATCCGCTGATAGTCGATACCGGCGTACAGAGTGGTGTCGTCGGTCAAATCCGCTTCGCCGATGCCATAGAACACGTCCTTGGTCGAGGAATAGCGATCGATAAAGGAACGGCCATCTTCGTGGGCGGCGACGACACGTCCGCGCAGTGCGCCGTTTTCCGTCAGCGGCCCGGACAAATCCAGCTCGCTGCGATAGCGGTCCCATGAGCCGCCGCTGCCTGATACATAGCCCTGAAACTCCTTGGTGGGACGCTTGCGCACCAGGTTCGCGGCCCCCGACGGGCTACCCACACCGCTCATCAAGCCGGTGGCACCGCGCACCACCTCTACGCGATCGTAAATGGCCATGTCACGCATGCCCAGGCCATTGGTATTGGTGGTGAAATCCGAGGTCGGCACACCGTCGTACTGAAAGTTATCGAGGGTGAAACCGCGAGAGTAAAAGTTGTAGCGCTCGCTGTCGTCATGCACCACGGTGATGCCGGGGGTTTGCGCCAATACCTGAGCGATACTGCCCAAACCTTGGTCAGTCATTTGCTGACGGGTAATGACCGTCACCGATTGCGGCGTTTCACGCAGCGAAAGCGGCAACTTGGTCGCCGTACTGGTTTCACCCGTGGTGTAGGAGTGACTGCCCTCAGTGGTGCTGCCCAACGCCAGACCCGTGACGCTGGTGGCTTGCAATTGCAACTGGCCGTCCACATTGGCGGAAGTCAGTGGGTATAGGGTCCAGACTCCGCTGGCGCCTTCGGTGGCCGTCAAACCGCTGCCCTTGAGCAGTTGCTGCAAGCCCTGGGGCACATCAAAGCGGCCCTTGAGGGCTGACGCCTGCTTGTCTTGCACCAGCGCCGGGTCATAAGGCAGGGAGATATTGGCCTGCTGGGCGAAGCGGTTCAGTGAATCTTCAAGCGTGCTAGCGGGCACGTCGAAACTGCGCTGAACACTCAAGGGCGCAGCACTGACCAGCGATAGCGGCTGCGCCACGGTGCCCAGTAAAACGATATGCAAGGCCATGGCCAGGCGGTTGCGGGGAGGCAATGAAGGGTTGCGAAAAACACGGGACATTGGCGCGGGGCTCCTGCAATGGATAAGTCTTATGCCTATCTGTCGAAGGCCAGCCGAAAACCCGCAAAGAAATTTGCGCTGTGGGAGCGAGCCTGCTCGCGAATGGCTTTCGCGAGCAGGCTCGCTTCCACACTACTAAGCCGCCACAATGCGTGTCCAGAACCGTGTCCGGCGCTCAATACGCACCGCCAGCGACTGGCTCAAACCCTCCAGCGCATGGTCAATGCGCTGGAGTTGAAACACCCCGGAAACCCGCAATTCAGCCACCGCCGGATCACACTGCAACCAGCCGTGGCGATAGCGCGCCAGTTCTTGCACGAGATCCTGCAAGCGCATCTGCCTGGCCACCAGCACACCGCTGACCCAGCCATTGGCACTAAACACGGGCGCAGGCTGCAACTGTGCAGAACGTGGATCGATCAGGTACTCGCTGCCCGCCTGTACCAGCACTGGCCGGGTATCGGGCAAGTGAATCGCCACTACGCCCTCCTCGACCATCAAGCGAGTACGCCCTGACTCCTGACGTACATCGAATGCGGTGCCAATAGCCTGCAGGCGCGCTTCACGGGTATGCACCCAGAATGGCCTGCGCCCGCTCGCAGATCCCGGATCCTGACCCGTACGGATAAATATCTCGCCTTCGCGCAACACAATCAGGCGCTGTTGCGCAGTGAACAGCACATCAGCAGCACTGTCGGTATTGAGCTGCAAACGCGTGCCATCGAGCAGATTGAACGAATGCCGCTCTCCCACGCCGGTCGCATAGTCGGCACCCACGCTCCGCCAGGGCTGCTGTTGCAGGACCAGGCCGCCCGCGCCTGCGCCGAGGATGCCCAGGCCGAGCACTTTGAGGG
>NZ_WIVQ01000064.1:0-27663 GCF_009600545.1 Pseudomonas sp. FSL R10-1339
CTGCCGATCAGCGCTGCCTGCCACGATGGCCAGCGCCTGCACCTGCGCCTGGAGGGTGGCGAAGGCTCGGTGATGGCGGCTCACGAACGCCTGGGCGGCGAGCGCCTGGACGCTTCGTTCTGGACACGGCTCAACGAACACCAATTGAGCTTCTTCGATGAGGGCCAGCCCCTCTGGCGCCTGTCCTTGCCCAACAACACCCCGGAACTTGAGCTGCCCGGTGAGCAGTTGATCGATTGGGGCGGTGCCCAGCGCTGGCTCAAGTCGGATGCTGAGGCGAGCTTTATCCGCACGGTCGTAACCGAGGTCGGCGGCCATGCCACCTGCTACAGCCACGGTCTTGTCGACAGCCCGTTCCAGCCGTTACCGGAGGCTCTGATGCGCTACCAGCGTAGCCTCAAACAACAACTCGACCCGCAGGGTATTTTCAACCCCGGGCGCCTGTACGCGGAGCTTTGAACCATGCAGACCACGTTGAGCGAACAGGCCCGCCAATTGCCCCGTGCCGGGGAGGCTGAACGCATCCTGCGCAGTTGCGTGCACTGTGGTTTCTGTAACGCCACCTGTCCGACCTATCAGTTGCTCGGTGATGAACTGGACGGCCCGAGGGGGCGTATTTACCTGATCAAACAGGTACTGGAAGGCAATCAGGTGACGCAGAAAACCCGACAGCATCTGGACCGTTGCCTGTCTTGCCGCAATTGCGAAACCACCTGCCCCTCAGGCGTCGACTACCACAACTTGCTGGACATTGGCCGGGCAATGGTTGAGGCCCAGGTACCCAGATCGCTCGGGCAACGCTTGCTGTTTCAAGGGCTGCGCAGCGTCATACCCAATGCGGGCCGGTTCAGGTGGCTACTGCGCAGTGGTCAGATCTTGCGCCCCTGGCTGCCCGCACGCCTGCAAGACAAACTGCCAGGCCAGGTCCCCGCGCCCGGGCTGCGACCGACCACCCGCCATGCCCGGCAAGTACTGCTGCTCGAAGGCTGCGTGCAACCGAGCTTGTCACCCAACACCAACGCAGCAGCGACCCGAGTGCTGGACCGATTGGGCATCAGCGTGATTCCTGCCCGAGAAGCCGCTTGCTGCGGTGCAGTGGACTACCACCTGGACGCCCAGGCCGCAGGACTTGATCGCGCCCGGCGCAATATCGATGCCTGGTGGCCGGGGATTGAACGAGGGGCCGAAGCAATCGTGCAAACCGCCAGCGGCTGCGGTGCCTTTATCAAGGAGTACGGCCACCTGCTCGGCAACGACCCGGCCTATGCCGAAAAAGCTGCCAAGGTCAGTGCGCTGGCCAGGGATCTGGTTGAAGTGCTGCGCGACGAGCCACTGCACACCCTCGGTGTGCACAGCAATCAACGGCTGGCGTTCCACTGCCCCTGCACCTTGCAGCACGGGCAAAAACTCGGCGGCGCGGTTGAAGGCATTCTCACCCGGTTGGGGTTCAACCTGACCGCGGTGCCCGACAGCCACTTGTGCTGCGGCTCGGCAGGCACTTATTCGCTGACCCAGCCCGAACTGTCCCGGCAACTGCGCGACAACAAACTCAACGCACTGGAAAGCGCGCACCCCGAGGTTATTGTCACGGCCAATATCGGCTGCCAGGCACACCTCGACAGTGCAGGCAGAACCCCGGTGCGGCACTGGATCGAGCTGGTGGAGGCGGCGTTGCCCTAGCCTGAAATTGCCCCATAAAAATCCGCCATGTGCTGCCACATCGCAATCGGGTTGGAATACATCGGGAAGTGGCCGCAAGCCGGGATCTGCCCCAGGCGTACGCCGTGAGCCGCGATATGCGGCAGGTAGGACAGTGACGCGTTCTGGTCGCCAAACATAAACATCTTCGGGCACGGCAAGCCGAGAAACTTGCCCATCAGGTTGGCGTTATCGGACAGCTCGACCATCGATTCGAAAATCCCCCGCACCGCTTGCACACGCACCTTGTGTCTCAGGTTCGCGGCATACAGGGCACTGGCATAGGCCGGGGCATGGCGGGCACGCTCGATAAAGGCCGTAAAAAACAGCTCAGGATCATCACTCGGGCAGTCGATGATCTGACGGCTGAGAAAGCAGTCCTCGGGGGCAATATTGCCTTCGATATCGACAAAACTGAGTACCCGCTGCGGGAACTGATGGGCCAGCATCAGGGCGGTCAACCCGCCCATGGAATGGCCCACCAGATGGAAGCGTTCGATGCCGAAATGCTCGAGCACTTGCAGCGCCGTTTGCTGCAAAAAAGGGATGGAAACCCGGGCAAGATCACTGCACCCGCTGTCACCGCACCCCGGCGCATCGTAGGCCAGAAAGGCATGCCCGGCGAACTCCGCACGCAGCGCGATATCGGCATAGTCTTCCTTGCTCGAACCGAAGCCATGCAGAAAGACAATCGGTGCCAGTTCCCCTTCTCGGTGAAGAGCGGCAATAGTCAAGTGCACACCCTCTACCTCCAGCGGCACTTGGGTATGGGCAAAGGTTGCGGGTACGGGCACGGGCATGATTCCTGAAGCGTTAAGGCGGCGGACCAATGTCAGGCACATCGGCCCTGGTGTAAATGCCTAAGACCAGAAGGTTTACATAGGCCAAACCTATCAAAAACATCATGCCTTGGCGCTTAAACGAGCAATGATCGCCTCTATCAGCGGGTTCGACCGATTGGCATTCCATGCCACGGCAGTGGTCACCACGTTGAGCTTTTCGCTCAGTGCACGGAATACCACATTGGCGGGAGCCAGCTTTTTCAAGGACGCAGGCACCAGCGCAATACCTTGGCCATAGCTGACAAAGGCGATTTGCGAGGCCACGGAACGCACTTCGTGCAACACCCGCGGGGAAAAGCCGCTAGCCCGGCAGGTGGCAATCAGATTGTCGAAATACACCGGGCTGACCTTGCGCGAAAACATCACCAGAGGCTCATTGGACAGGCTGGCCAGGCTGATGCGCGTGCGCGCTGCCAGCGGGTGATCACTGGGCAGGGCCAGCATCAGGCGGTCCTCCAGCAGCGGCAGTGACTGGATTGAGTCCCCCAGACCACCGTCCAGGCGGGCAAACGCCAGATCAATATCCCCCGCCTCCAGCGCCGGCACCGCTTCGACGCTGTCAATTTCCCGCACCGAGACGGTCAAGTGCGGGTAATCCTCCTTCAACCGCTCGATCAGGCCCGGCAGTACATCAAACATGGCCGTGGAAATTGCGCCAATGGTCAACATCCCCGACTGCCCCGCCAGCGCTTCATCCACGGCCAGCTCCAGACGCTCCAACTGCTCGGCGAACTTGCGTACGGCCGGCAGAATTGCCGCCCCCACCGGCGTCAGCTTGGCACCGCGCCGCGAGCGCTCGAACAGTTTGACCTTGAGCGCTTGCTCCAGCACCTGGATCTGCTCGCTCAGCGGCGGCTGGGACATGCCTAGGCGCTTGGCGGCGCGGCCGAAATTCTGCTCTTCGGCGACGGCAAGAAAGAGCCAGAGGTGACGGATCAGACGGAAATTGATCATGGTTTTTCCATAGGTTTAACGTATCCAAAGCTTACGTGAACAGGAATATACCTATCAAACAGCCTCGCCGACACTGAGCACCTACACCACCACTGAGGCTGCGCGATGACGCTCAAAAGCACGACCGACAGGACTGTACTCCAGCGTCTGGCGGCACTGGACAGTAATACCGTGTCCGATGCGCTGGATTTTCTTGGTCTGGCAGGGGCCACTGTGGGGCTGCGGCCGCTGTGGAACTGCCCGCCGATCGTTGGCCGTGCCAGTACCGTACTGTTGGCCGCAAAGACCGACACGGTGCCCAGCGCCCACCTGATCACCCCGGTGGTCGAACACATCAACACGGATGATCGGGTGCTGGTGATCGCCGGCGGTATCGAGGGCATCTCTTGCTGGGGCGATATCCTTGCCAATGCGGCGCTCGCCAAACAGGTGCGAGGCACCATCATTGACGGTTGCAGCCGCGATATTGATGGCAGTGCGGCAATCGGTTATCCGGTTTACGGCCGTGGCGTCACCATGATCAGTGCGCGCAATCGCGTGATGCAGATAGCGGCCGCCGTGACCATCGAAGTCGCCGGGGTCAATGTCAGCGAAGACGACTATGTGATCGCCGACAACTGCGGCACGGTGTTTGTGCCCCAGGCCCATATCGCTCAGGTCGTCGATCTTGGCGAACGTATCGCCCGGCGTCAGCAAACCATGCTCGACGCAGTACGCAGCGGTCGCTCCGTAGCCGAAGTCATGCATGACAGCCAGTTTGAAGCCATCCGCACGGAGCACGTCTGATGAACCCTGAAGATCAAGCACTGGTCGCCCTGTTTGAGGGCCTGGACACGCCGGGGGTTTCCGATGCCCTGGACAAGCTCGGCCTGCCCGGTCAATGCCTGGGCGTGATGCCGCTGGGCAACTACAGCAGGGTTATTGTCGGGCCGGCATTCACGGTGCAGTACGTCCCGGCCAGCGTGCCTGCCGGGACCGTGGGCGACTTTATCGAGCAAGTTCTGCCCGGTGACGTAGTGGTGATCGACAATGCCGGGCGCACCGACTGCACCGTATGGGGCGACATCATGACCCAGTACGCCGGCAGCCGAAACATCGCTGCCACGGTTATCGACGGTGTTTGCCGTGACGTGAACAAGGCGCTGGGAGACGGTTATCCGATCTTCAGCAAGGGCCGCTTTATGCGCACCGGCAAGGACCGTGTCCAGGTGCAGTCGATCAACCAGCCCGTTTCCATTGGCACCGCCCGCGTCTGTGCCCGTGACATCGTGGTGGCCGACGCCAATGGCGTAGTGATCGTACCCCGCGCCCATGCCGCACAAGTGGCCGCCTGTGCGCGGCAGATTGAAACCGTCGAAGCGCAAATCCGTACCTTGATCAGTCAAGGCCAGACCCTTGCAAGCGCCCGCGCTGCACTGGGCTACCACAGCCTGCAGAGGAAAGCCTGATGAGCACACTCGCCCTGCCCCTGAACTACCACGAACGGGCCAGAATCCTCGGCAGTTCGACCCTGTATGAGGCATCACACCTGGCCTGTGCCGTGGACAGCGGCATCCGCCCGATCTGGGATGGCGCCTTTATCGCCGCGCCGGCGTACCCGCTGCAATGCGCTCCTGGCGATAACCTGGCCCTGCACCTGGCCCTTGAACAAGTGCCCCGCGGCAGTGTGCTGGTAGTGGGTACCGGTAATTTTATTGCCGGTTACTGGGGCGAAGTCCTTACCGTTGCGGCACAGGCAGCCGGTGTGGTCGGCCTGGTCATCGACGGCGGGGTACGTGATATCGCGGCCTTGAAGGCGCGCCGGTTTCCGGTATTTGCCCGCGGCATCTCGGTCAGAGGCACCGTCAAGGCCAGCGCCACCTCGGTCGGTCAGGCTTTCAATTTTAACGGCGCAGAGGTGGCGCCGGGGGATCTGCTGGTGGCTGACGATGATGGTGTGATCATCATCCCCAAGGCACACGCCGCACGTACCTTCGCCGAAGGCGAATCCCGTGCCGACAAGGAAGCCCATATGATGCAGGCACTGACTGAAGGCCGCTCCACGCTCGAACTGATGAACCTGACTCACTGGAGACACCGCCCATGAGCAGCGATATCCAGCGGCTCAACCGGCACCTGGCAAGCGCCCTGCCCTCGGCCACCTATCGGATCATCGACCGTGTTGCAGAGCGCCGCGCCCAAGGCGCCACGATCATTTCACTGTGCGCTGGCGAACCGGACTTCGATACGCCCGAGCCTGTGCGCGACGCTGCAATCCGCGCCATAGGCCAGGGCCACACCCGCTACACCCAGGTCGCTGGCGCACGTTCACTGCGAGAAGCGGTGGCGGCCAAATTCCGTGGTGAAAACGGCCTGGATGTCGGCTGGCAGGACACCCTGGTCTGCAACGGTGGCAAACAGGTGATCTACAATGCCCTGGCCGCGACCCTCAATGAGGGAGATCAGGTCATCATCCCGGCGCCTTACTGGGTCAGTTATCCCGAGATGGTTCAGTTATGCGGCGCACAAAGCTGCTTCGTGACCTGCCACGCAGCGTCCGGTTTCAAGCTGACCGCAGCGGCACTGGCAGCGGCAATCACCCCGCAAACGCGCTGGCTGATCCTCAACTCGCCCTCCAACCCGACGGGGGCGGTGTACAGCCGCGACGAGCTGGCGGCACTGGCCGATGTGCTGCTGGCCCATCCTCATGTATTGATCCTGGCGGATGATATCTACGAACACCTGATCTTCGATGATCAGCTGTTCCATACCCTGGCCCAGGTTGAACCACGCCTGGCAGCGCGCACCCTGACCATGAACGGCGTGTCCAAGGCCTACGCCATGACCGGCTGGCGTATCGGTTTTGCCACAGGCCCGCGCTGGCTGTTGCAAGCCATGGAAACATTGCAAGGCCAGCAGACTTCGGGAGCCGGCTCAATCTCGCAGCAGGCCGCTCTCGCCGCTCTGGAAGGCCCCAAGGACTTTATCCACACCAGCCGTACCGCGTTCCAGAAGCGCCGCGATCTGATGGTCGACCAGCTCAACAGCATACCGGGCCTTGAATGCACCAGCCCGGCAGGCGCCTTCTACGCGTTCGCCTGCTGCGCCGGACTGATCGGCCGCACCTCGCCCGCAGGCAGGGTGCTGTCCACCGATGAAGACGTGGCCCTGGCCCTGCTCGACGAAGCCGGTGTAGCCGTGGTGCATGGCAGCGCCTTTGGCCTGGGGCCCTATATCCGAATTGCCTATGCCCTGGATGACGCCGTGTTGCGTCGGGCCTGCGAGGCGATCAGGAGGTTTTGCATGGCTGTGCGTTGACGTGCAGCAGGATTGGCCGGCCCCGGAAAACATTAAATTCAATTAAACGCATGGCTTGATTTGAAACTCACACATCAACCAGGCCTGCGAGCACTTAACGCACACAGCCGGCAAATAAACCTGAAGCACCTGACCAGGTACCTTTCATCGCAAGGCATCAGCGCATCCATCACCGCAGCCGCCACCGATAGACTGATGAAACTTGACCATGGCAATCAACCGATCAGTGCGACTCTTACCCAGTCGCAGTTCGATACTGCGCTTCGCATCCTGTTGATCCAGCCATTCTTTTATATTCGACTGCCCAAGGCGATAGCGTATTTCAGCAATGCGCTCTGCCCGGGATGAAGATTCATGGGCACGGGCCAGGTAGAGCCCCTCATCGGTGAGCTGTTTATAGGCCGACAGTGAGTTCTCAACATCCTGCAGTGCATCAAGCAACTGCTTTTTGTATAACTCGATACTCTCCTGGTACGTTGCTTCGGCGATTTCAACTTGCAACTTGCCTTTATTGAACTCAAAAAACGGAAGCAGTAAATCTGCCGTAAAAAAACCCACCGGATTTCGCAGAATATTTGACAGTTCGCGTGTCCCTCCTCCAGTGATACCTGCCGTAAGATTCACTGCCGGATAGAGGTTTCTTTGCTGGATCTCAATATTGCTGAAATGAGCGCGCAACCTGAGTTCAGCAGCCCTCATGTCGGGTCGCTGGCTCAGAATGTGGGCAGGTATCTCCGACCGTAGCGCTGTAGACGGTTGAGTCGGAACTGGACGAATCTTGATCGTGTCATCCCATCCCATAGGCGACGCCAATAAAACCAACAAGGCATTGCGGCTTTCTTCACGCTGTTGAAGCCGCCCTGTTTTATCGGCCAGCAGTACACTTAACTGTTGCTCTGCCTGAATCGACTGAAGACGCCCCTCCTGCCCAACGGATTCACCCAGGCGTGCCAGCTCAAGGATTGAACGCGCGCTGGCAATGCTGGTGTCGTTAATTTCAATGCTTTCATTCAAAAACGCTAATCGCCAGTACAGCTCCATTGTTGTACCGATCAGTTGCATCGCGATGTGCTCACGATCCTCCCGGGTCGCCATGGCTTCCCAGGCCGAGATATCGCGAGCCTTTGCAAGACGCCCCCATAAATCCAGCTCGTAGCTCAAGGAGAATGTGCTGGTAAAAGCCTTTTGTTCCGAACTTCCTCTGTTCAGTTCCTTGCTACTGCTCAGTTTGAATCCACTTGATACATCTGGTGTTAAATTCGTCCTGACAATACCCGCTTGTGCCTCTGCCTTTTTGACCCTGTATGCAGCCGCTGCCAGGTTATTATTATTGCGCAGTACACGTTCCACCAGAGCGTCCAGGTCAGGGTCCTGAAATGAGCGCCACCAATGCTGTGTCTGCTTTATATCTTTACCCTCAGGTAATGCATTACGCCATTTTGCAGGCAGCGCCAGTTGTGATTTGACAGCGTTCACATTGGGCAGATGAGTGCTACAACCTGCCAACAGCATCACGCTACAAAACACAGCAGGGTAATATCTAGTAATCACAATGATATTCTCAAGAACATTGGAGCGCAGTGTTGACTGCGTCCAGTAAGGCATCGACTTCATGTTGAATGATTACGATGGCAAACCCATTGACTTACGCCCGGGACAAAGCCTCGACAGGATCCAGCCTGGCGGCATTTCGAGCAGGTATATAACCAAATACAAGACCAATAACGGTAGAACTTGCAAACGCTACCATGAACGACCAATAAGAAAATTTAAGCGGAAAATCAGTTTGTAATCCGCCTAAAATTTCCCCGGCAAGCAGGGCCAGCAAAAACCCAAAACCACCGCCAAATATGCACAGCAAACAGGATTCGCTGAGAAACTGCTGCATGATATCTCGTCGACGGGCACCGAACGCCATACGAACGCCTACTTCATAGGTTCGCTCTGCTACTGAGTAAAGCATCATATTCATCAAGCCAATTCCTCCAACCAGGAGAGAAATCGATGCGACCGATATGCTCAGCACGTTCAAGACTCTGGTAGCACTGGTCACCGACCGGAGTATTGAGTCTGCAGAACTTGTGAAAAAATCTTTGCTGCCGCGTTTGAGTTCCAAAAGACGATTGATATTACTTTCGGCCAGTTCGTTTGAAATCCCACCAGCCACGTGCACTACAATGCTCTCAAGAAATGACTGACCCGAAATACGTGACATCAACGTGGTATAAGGCATATACATCTGCAGAACAGGCGCCTCACCAAATGAAGACGGTGTATTCTTGATAACCGCTATGACGATTGCCGGCATCGGGCCTACCAATATGACTTTTCCAATCGGGTCCTCCCAGCTCGGGAAAAGTCTTTTGCGCATATTTTCATCAATGACTGCAACTTGCGCCTGCCGTTTAACATCATCACTGGAAAAAAAAGTACCTTGCGCAAATACCTCGCCTCTCACCCTGGCAAACGCTTCACCGACACCCAATACCTGAGCTGAAAGGTTGGCGTTTTTTGATGTAATGGTGGCTGTCGCAGAAGTGACCGGGGAGATGCTGTCAACGTAGGGAAGTGATCGCAGATAGTCCACATCAGATTCACTCAGCGCTTTGTTTGAACCCTTGTAGATATCACCCCAGTCCTTTCCGGAGTAAATATCGATGGTGTCAGCACCCAGGGCGCTGATCTCTTGAACTATACGGTCGCGCGCCCCCTCACCCAGGGCAATAACCGATGAAACCGCAGCAATGCCGATGACGATTCCCAGTACCGTCAATCCCGCATGCAAGGGTTTTCTGACCAGCCACGAAAAAGCAATTTTAATTGCCTCCACCCAGCCTGACAGCATGTTTATCGAGGAGCCCTGTGCAGGTTTCAACCCGGGCCCCCCTCGCGGCCCTGCCGTTGACGAGGCAGGGTGATTGCCTGTATCCGAAGAGATGCATCCATCCTGAATATGAATCAGCCGCTGCGCATATGAAGCGATGTCATTATTGTGCGTAACAATAATGACGGTATGCCCTTTTGCATTCAGTTCACATAAGGCGGCCATCACCTCCTCACCGCTCTTGGTATCCAGCGCACCGGTCGGCTCATCGGCCAATATGATGTCGCCGCCATTCATCAGTGCACGCGCAATGCTGACACGCTGTTGCTGCCCACCTGACAACTGTCCCGGAAAGAAGTGCAAGCGGTCACTCAACCCAAGACTGTTCAACAGCATTTGTGCGCGTGCACGCAGTGTTTTCTTCTCCCCTTCGACATAAAGGCCTGGAGACAAAACGTTTTCTTCAGCATTCAGGTGGCCCAGCAAATGGTAGCGCTGGAATACGAATCCGAAAGTGCCCCTGCGCAAATCTGCCAACTCATTATTCGTCAGACGGGTCACACTCCGCCCGTGCAGGATGTATTGCCCTTGCGAAGGCGGGACAAGGCACCCCAGAATATTGAGAAGGGTCGACTTTCCCGAGCCCGATGTCCCGACAATTGCAACCATCTCACCTGCACGGATATTCAGGTTGACGTCTCGTAAAGCCTCTGTAGATGAATGACCATTGAAATAGCTCCTGCTGACATTTATCAATTGGATTAATGGCGCGGATAAGCTCAGGTTTTCCTCTGGCAGGTTGCCAGGCTTTACGGCATCCTTCGTGGGCCGAGTTCGAAACTTTATTTTCCTGAGACATTCCATACACTACCCGACAAATAAATATTAACAATGACTCCCACAGCACAACATCAATCAACGCCTATTCGATAATGACATTGTCGCCTAGCTCAAGCCCCGACTTAACCTGCACATGCGTATTGTTTCGCAGACCGATCGCAATGGATCTTGCAACCACTTCTTTCTGCTCCGTCAATATACGCACTTCATAAAGATTGCCCGCAGACTGCTTTTTTCCGAGAGCGGCCAAAGGAATTGCCATCACCTGACCAACGCTTTCCTGAGTGATTTTAACGTTGGCTGTCATCAAAGACTTGAGCAGACGATCAGGGTTATCAACTTCAAACGTAGCATTGTAGTAAACAGGAACATTGGACGTTGCATTGGCTTTGAGAGTTCTTTGCTGTCAGTAACGACGGACTCCGGCAGAAGTTCAACGGCAAGAATGTTCGATTCGAAAGACAGCTCCGGTGCACCGGTCACGGTAAAAACAACCTTTTGCCCCTCCTGCACTCGTACAATATCCGACTCGGATATTCTGGCCTTGACTGTCATCCTGTCCATATTGCCCATAATCAGAATGGTCGGTGATGTCTGGGCGGACACAATTGTCTGGCCCTCTTTAGTCACAATAGCGATGATTTCGCCATCGGCAGGCGCCTTGATTTTCGTATACCCGAGATTAGCCACTGCGCTATCCATCTCGATTTGAGCCAAATGAATCTGGCTTTTTAGAACGAAGACTTCAGCCCGGGCATTTTCCAGCTCCACCTCGGCTTGCTCAAGGTCTCTTTTTGCGCTGGCATCTGCCTGATACAGCGCTTGCTGGCGGGTAAATACCCTCTCTGCGCGCTGGCGTGCTTTTTCCCTGGCCTTTTGCTGTGCCAGTACAAGATCGCGGCTGGCTTTCGCCTTGCTCAAGGCATTTTCCTGAAGCTCCGGATCAATCTCCACTAATACCTGGCCCTTTTTGACCTTGTCACCCAGTCGCACATGGATTGTTTTAACTTGACCATTAACCTGCGCGCCGACATCGACCAAGCCCGTTGCGACTATCGGGCCTGTTGCCAAAACCAGACTTTCCATGTCGATTTTCGTTACTGGCGCAACGATATGGCTCACTTTATCAGACCGATCAAACAACCCATAAAATGCAAAAGAAGATAATGCGACCAGCCCGACAACAAAAACAATCCATTTAAATCGCATAAGTGAGCAACCAATACAATGCAACTGTGTTTATCATCTTTAATCCTGACCTTGCCTGATAGCAGGCACGTACCTGCACCTGCTTTTTTGACTTTTCTTGATAGTCTTGATAGCCCGCCACTCTTGCAATTAAAACCAGTGCCTGTTCGGCAATTGATATAACAGGGCAACACCATTAGTACAGCATCAGTACTAACATTCAACTGCCAGGAGCAAGCGCAAGAATAACCCCACTATTAATTCAGGGTTTTCCTACCTTGATTTTTCTTGAGTCTTCAACAAGCAAACCAGCAGCACACGACAGCCCAGTGTTCTGAGCAGGCCATATGTTTGAACTTCACACACCGGATCTCCACTTTGCGCGTACAGTTCATTGCCCACAGTTCTGCACAATCAACGGCCGTATTTATCGGCACGAAACCTGCCAAAGCTGATCCACCCGCGTCGTATAACTCTGGCTCATCATCTCCCGGCGCATCCCCCAGTCGGGTTTGCCCGGCACGCTGGCGGCCCGTAACGTGCCCCTGCCCCAGCGGCCATTGATGGCATCCAGTACCGCCATCACCCGTGAAGCTTCTGCCGGTTGATTGACGGCAAACAGATCGTCGGAAAACTCCCCCGGCTGGCGCAGGTCGAGCAACAACACTTCGGCCTTGCTGTATCTGAAGCCGGGCTGAAACACATGCTCCAGAGCATCCACCGCTGCTCTGGTGAGTAACCGCACATCATCGGTAGGATAGGGCAAGGTCACCACCACGCCCTTGGCGTACTTCGCCTCGTCCGGGTTGAACATGCCGGTACGAATGCTGACCCGGACTTTTTGGCAGTATGACTTTTGTGCCCTGAGTTTTTCCGAGGCACGCATCATATAGGTGGCTACGGCCTCCTTGATCGGTGCCAGCTCGGTCAGGCGCTTGCCAAACATGCGGCTGCAGCAGATCTCCTGCTTGGGCGGGTCGGGCTCGTCCAGGGCCAGGCAGGATGTACCGTTCAATTCACGGGCCGTTTTTTCGATCACCACGCTGAATTTTTTGCGCAGCGACCACGGGTCCGCTTTGGCCAGGTCCATCGCTGTGCGAATCCCCATACCTTCAAGATGCGCGGTCATGCGTCGGCCAACGCCCCAGACCTCCGACACCGCGGTATTGCGCAGTACCCAGTCACGTTCATGGTCGCCACACAGGTTCACCACGCCCCCCGTGTGGGCCTGCAAGCGCTTGGCGGTGTGATTCGCCAGCTTGGCCAGGGTCTTGGTATGCGCGATACCGACCCCCACCGGAATGCCCGTGCATTGCAGGATGCGACTGCGCAACTGACGGCCCATGGCGGTGGCGTCAACGATACCGCTCAGGTCGGCAAAGGACTCGTCGATGCTGTAGACCTCGACAGCCGGCAACATCGCCTCGATCAGGCTCATGACACGCTCGCTCATGTCGCCATACAACGCATAGTTGGACGAGAACGCCACAATCCCCAGTTGCTCGAGCCGATCCTTGATCTGGAAATACGGCTCGCCCATTTTCACGTGAGGCTTGGCGTCATAACTGCGGGCGATCACGCAGCCGTCGTTGTTGCTCAGCACCACAATGGGCACCTTGGCCAGGTCGGGCCTGAACACACGCTCACAGCTGGCGTAAAAACTGTTGCAATCGATCAGGGCAAAAACCGGCGCAGGCTTAGTGGCCATGGCTGCGCACGGTATAGGTAATCACGCCCCAGACTGTCAGTTCATCACCTTCGAGTACATACCGGTCCGGATACTTCGGGTTTTCGGATTGCAGCACAACGCTCTTGCCACGCAGGCACAGGCGTTTGCATATCGGCTCGTTATTGAGCAGCGCCACCACCACATGGCCATGCCCGGGCTCGATAGCACGGTCCACCACCGCCAGATCCCCGGAAAAAATCCCCACTCCCTGCATGCTGTCGCCGTCGATGCGCACCAGATACACATGGGGCGCACGGATACCGAGCAGTTCATCGAGGGAAATTTCCTTCTCGATATGATCCGCCGCCGGTGACGGAAACCCCGCGGGGACTTTGAAGGAGCAAAGTGGCAGGCGAACGCCATCTTCAGCAATGGGACCCAGGGAAGTGAAGCTCATGACGCACGCCTTACGATAACTGTATGAACATACAGTAAACTGCGTAGGATCATTCTGGTCAATTTTTCTGACAGATATTTCGACGAGAGGAGTGTGTAGCCGATTTCAGGGGCTGTCTGGAGTCACAACCCAGCACATCGTCTGCAACCTGATAGAGGGATGACTTGCCAAGGGTTCCCATTCATCCCTGAACCTGAACCCTTGCTTCAGGTAGAAGCTGGCAGCTCTTGCGTTGTCCGGGGCTACCTCGAGATAAACGTACTCATGCCCGCCCTGCAGCGCCCGGGCCTTGACTGCGCCAACCAGCCGGGCGGCCACATCGGCGCCGCGCACGCCGGGCTCGATCCACATGCCGATCAAGTTATAGCGCCGGTTTTCGCTCACCCCGGCACCGATCATGCCCACCGCCTTGCTGTCCTCGATGGCCAGCCAGAATTGCGTCCCCGCCCCTGAATCAGCGCGCTCTTGCCACTGCTCGTCGGTGTAACTGGCCGCCGTTTGATAGCTCACGCCAAATGCCGTCGGGGCCTCCAGAAGCGCTGCCAGGCGAACCTGCTTCAACAGCATCCAGTCACTGGCTTGCGTCAATCGAATGTGCATACCCTTCCCTGCTACGTCCGTGATTTTTCAAAGCGAATATCACCTTCAGGCAAATTCGCCACCGCCTGCCAGCCAAGGTGCCGATAAAAACCGCTGGCACGGCTGTTTTCAGCGGTCTCCAGCCAAATCGTGGGGTGATGCTGAAACAGAAACGCCTCGACCCTCGCCATCAGTCTGCGACCCAGCCCGAGCCCCTCGAATTCGGCCAGGACAAATACGGCAAAGACACAGCCATCCTCGGCATCGGCCATGGCAAACCCCACCGTAACACCCTCGACCTCGGCCACCCAGATACAGGGAGCGGCTTCCATCGCCTGGCTATGGCGTCGGGGGTAATGCCCATTTCAGTTAACTGTTGGTGAGAAAGAGGGTTCTCCCTGACGCGGGTACGGATGACAAAAATTGTCGGGATATCTGCCTGATTGGCAAGTCTTATGGCTATGTTCATAAATTCAGGGCTCCATCCCTTGCAGCTTGCGCTTCAGGCGCTTGAGGTAGCTGTTGACAATAAGTTTGTGCGCCGGCCCCACCGGCAGCATATACAGACGGCCAAAGGTGTTATGGGTGACCACAGAAGAGGTGATTGTCAGTACCCGATCAGCCATCGACACACAGGTCATCACATCCAGATGCCGGTCACGCTCGGTCAGCACCAATACCTCGGGGGCGCTGTGCTCTACCAGAAAGAAATCCAGATAGTCACCTGCCTGCACGGCCTCGCGCCGGGTACCGGAGAAACCGCCAATGCGCTTTACGCCAAATAACGAAGAAATCCCGTCTCGGGTTCGAAACGCCAGGCGCATCAGCGGCCCCTGCCCGGCTGTCATCAGGTTCCAGGCTTGCAGCGCCGTGATCTGCACAGGCAGCAGCACCGATCTGCTGTCATGGTAATCAAGCTCGGGCAGCGGACGCAGGGTATGCACAGATGCACGGGTCACTAACGGTTATCTCCCTGATAAAAGTTAAATAATGCCACTGAAGCCCTAGCGCCCCGGCTGCCATTGCGGGTAGACCGCAAGGTCTTCATGTTCAAGCCATGGGACATCATGCTCAGCCCAGATATGGTATTGCGGGCGATCGCCCGGGTCCTCTTCCAGGGTCGCAACACGAACAATCACAGCCGCGGCTGTGTCACGTTCAGCCACAAGGTGACAACCGCACAGCGAGCAAAAGCGCCGCAGCTTGCCGGGGGAAGACTCGTAGTTGCTGAGCTTTTCCTGCCCCCTCGTCCAATGGAAGTGCTCACGCAAAACACCGGCCGTGGTGACAAACGCAGCAGCATGGGTTTTGCGGCACGACTGGCAATGACAATGGCTTACAGGCAGGTCGATACGATCAATTTCATAGCCAACGGCACCGCAGGCGCAACTTCCCTTCATCACAGGCTCCTTTGTTCAGTACGGTATTTATCGTCGCCTTGCGGCTTGCTGGCAATGATATCGAAGCGGTGCCAGGCGATGTCCCCCTGCAAACTGGCACCCGGTTGCTCGAATTCGCGCAACAGATGCAGCTCAAGATTACCGCACAGCAAGCGCGCCTGCGCTTCGGTCTGAAAGGTCATATGGCAAGTGCCGCCCAGCCGTGCCGTTCGCCAAACAGATGGCCGACAAATACACCACCCGGTTCAAGCGCCGCAGTAACAAGCCGCCAAAGGGTCTCAAAATATTCTGGCCGACAGAACGGCAAGGCGAGACCGGCATGGATCAATCTGGATGCAGGTAACTGCGTCAGCTGTTCAAAATCGCAGGCCAGGGTCGCCAGCCGCCCACCGCTGACACCTTGTGACAATGCAGATGTTCGCGCAATGGCGCCGGCTTCGCGGTCAATGGCCAGTACGTCCCAGCCTGCGGCCAGCAATTGCCGGGTTTCCATTCCGGCCCCACAACCCAGGTCCACGGCCTGACGTGAACCCTCATTCGCGCTGATCAGGTTCAAGGCCCTACTCAGCAAGGGCGATTGCCCGCGCTGTTCACTTGCCTGGTAATAGGCTTCCCAGTCACTCAACTCAAGTTCCTTCTTGATCATTACGCCTGTCACAGACCATCTCAAAAACAGATGGATCCATCTGAATTCAGCACTACGAGTGTGTACCCAAGGCTGCCTAAGATAAGTCATAACTCCCTGATAATGCCGCCCGTTTTACGCGGTGCACAACAACCGGAGATTGTCTGATGACCCATCCTGCTGCCTGCGAACACCCGCCCCTGGCCGAATCATTGCGCGAGGAGCTGGGCCAATTGCTCGGCACCCGCTTCTCCACCTCGGCCAGCGTGCGCGAGCACCACGGCAGCGATATTTCCGCACTAGACCCCATGCCGCCGGATGCCGTGGCCTATGCCAACAGCCTTGAGGATATCGTCAGTATCAGCAGCGCCTGTTATCGCCACGATACGCCGATGATCGCCTATGGCAGCGGCACCTCGCTGGAAGGCTGGCTGCAAGCCTCCCACGGTGGCGTCAGCATTGATGTCTCGGGCATGAACCAGGTGCTTGCCATTCGCGTTGACGATATGGACGCCACTGTACAACCGGGGGTGACCCGCAAACAGTTGAATGCAGCGTTGCACGGCACCGGGCTGTTTTTCCCTATCGACCCCGGGGCCGATGCGTCACTGGGCGGCATGGCGGCGACCCGTGCTTCCGGGACCAACGCCGTGCGCTACGGCACCATGCGCGAAAACGTACTGGCCATGACGGCGGTGTTGGCCGACGGCCGGGTGATCAACACCGGCGGGCGGGCGCGCAAGTCTTCCGCCGGCTATGACTTGACCCATTTACTGGTCGGCTCGGGCGGGACGCTGGCGACCATCGCCGAACTGACCGTCAAGTTGCACCCGATTCCTGAAGCCATTTCAGCTGCCGTGTGCCGCTTTCCCAGCGTGGATCTGGCCGTACGCGCCGTGATCCAGATCATCCAGCTCGGTGTGCCGGTCGCCCGCATTGAACTGCTCGATGCCTTGACCATGCGCGCCCTCAACGCCTACAGCAGCACGCAGTTGCGCGAGGCGCCGTCGCTGCTCTTTGAACTGCATGGCTCTGAAGCCGGCGTGAAAGAACAGATCGAGACCGTGCGCATGGTTGCCGATGAACATCAGGGCATGGACTTCGAGTGGGCTGTGCATCCGGAGGATCGCAGCCGTCTGTGGCAGGCCCGGCATGACGGCTACTTCGCCGCCCTCGCCCTGCGCCCCGGTTGCCGCGCCCTGACCACCGATGCCGTAGTACCGATTTCACGACTGGCCGAGTGCATTGAAGCGACGGCAGCGGACCTTGCGCAAAACGGCTTTCTCGCACCGATTTTCGGTCATGTGGGCGATGGTAACTTCCATGCCGTGATCCTGGTCGACCCGCACAACCCCGACGAAATCGAACGCGCCGAAGGCGTGGCCCATCGCCTGGCCGAGCGGGCCATTGCCCTGCAGGGCAGTTGCACCGGCGAGCACGGCATCGGCTTGACCAAACAGCACTTCATGGCCGTTGAACACGGGCAAAACGCCGTGGACGTCATGCAGTCGATCAAGGCGGCGCTCGACCCGAAACAGCTGATGAACCCCGGCAAGATATTCCCTCGAGGGCGCTCTGCAGGCTGACCCGCGGTACCATCACCGGCCCGCATATCCGAGTCCTGCAGGAAGCACCGCAATGGAAATCCGCCAGATCAAATACTTTGTCGCCGTGATCGATTGCGGCAGCCTGTCCAAAGCCGCCCGCCAGGTGCATGTGGCGCAATCGGCCTTGAGCAAGCAGATGTCGGCGCTGGAGGACGATCTGGGGGTTCAGCTGTTCCATCGCAGCCACAACGGCGTAGTCGCCAGCGAGGCCGGCAAGGTCTTCTACGAATACGCCCAGGGCATGCTCAAGCATCTGAGCGATGCCCGGGCTGCCGTCAGCAGCAGCCCCGACTCGGTCAGTGGCTCGATTATCGTGGCGCTGCCGCAAAGCGTCGCCACCCTCCTTGCCATGCCGCTGATGCGCGCCGTGGCCGCCCGTTACCCGCAGGTGGCATTCCATCTCAACGAAGAGCTGACCGGCAACGTCATGGACCAGTTACTGCACGGGCGCATTGACCTGGCCCTGTTCAGCGCCATCGACCTGCCCCCGCAAGTGTTGTTCAGCGCATTGATCGAAGAAGATTTTTACCTGATCCACCGTGCCGATGCCGCCGACGCCCCCGCTGCCGGTGAGGTTTGCCTGGCGCAGGCGCTGGCCCGGCCGCTGGTATTTCCCAGTCAGGCCCACGGTCACTGCACCCGCACGCTGGTCGAGCACGCGGTAAAACAGCACGGGCTGGCCGTGGGCGAAATCGTCATGGAGGTCAACTCCGTGCATATCCTCAAAAGCGCGGTCGAGGCCGGTATCGGTCACACCATCATGCCGTTGAACCTGGCCGTGCGTGAAATCGATGACGGTCGGCTGGTGGCCCACCGCATTGCCGCTGACGGCTTGACCCGAACCCTGGGTATCTGCAGTTGCGCTTCGATGCCCGCCAGCCATCTTAAAACCCTGATCAGTGAGTTGATCCGCGAAGTCGTGCACGCCATGTGCGCGTGCGGCGAATGGCCGGGAGGCCGTGCGCGCTGATCGGTGATTGCACACCTGCCCCTACAACAACAAAAAAGAGGCTCCAGATGAACACCCTACCGCCACCCCCTGCTGACATGCCGGACCATGCACTGCATTCGGCCTACCGCAAAACCGCCTGGCGAGTCATTCCGTTGCTGATGGTCTGTTATCTGGTCGCCTACCTGGACCGGGTCAATGTGGGCTTTGCCAAACTGCAGATGCTTGATGACCTCAAGTTCAGCGAGGCGGTGTACGGGCTCGGTGCCGGGGTGTTTTTTGTCGGTTACCTGATGTTCGAAATCCCCAGCAATATCGCCCTGCACAGGTTTGGCGCCCGGCGCTGGATCGCGCGGATCATGATGACCTGGGGCCTGTTGTCAGCGGCCATGATGTTTGTCGAAACCCCCATGAGCTTCTACCTGCTGCGCTTTTTGATCGGCATTGCCGAAGCAGGCTTTTTCCCGGGGATTATTTTCTATCTCACCACCTGGTTTCCGAGCCATCGCCGGGGCGTGATGATTTCACTGTTTATCGCCGCCCTGCCGATCTCCAGCATGCTGGGCTCGCTGATTTCCGGCTTGATCATGCAAACCCTCGATGGCGTGGCAGGGTACGCCGGCTGGCAATGGCTGTTCGTGATCGAAGGCTTGCCGGCGGTGGCCCTGGGCGCCGCCGTGTTCTTTCTGCTGCGCGACCGGATTGCCGACGCCCGCTGGCTCAGCGCCGAAGAAAAACGCGGCATGCAGGCGGCGCTGGATCGCGAAACCCGTGCCAAATCCCACCACTCCGTACGCGATGGTCTGCTCAACCCGAAAATCTGGCTGCTGGGGGCGGTGTACTTTTGCCTGGTGCTGGGCCAGTACGTGATCAGTTTCTGGATGCCGACCATTATCCGCAACAGCGGTGTCGCCGAACCCTGGGCCATTGGCGTGTTGAGTGCTATTCCCTATTCCGTGGCCGCGGTGAGCATGGTGCTGGTGGGACGCAGCAGCGACCGTGTTCGCGAGTATCGCTGGCACCTGGCAATCTGCGCCTTTATCGGCGCTGGCGGGGTGGTATTTGGCACCCTGTTCGGCGCCAGCCTGTGGCTGTCAATGATCGGCCTGACCGTCGGCACAGCAGCTATGATCAGCAGCTTGCCGGTGTTCTGGGGCATGCCTACCGCGGTGGTGGGCGGTGCAGCCGCCGCTGCGGGGATCGCGCTGATCAACTCCCTGGGCAATGTCGCCGGATTTTTCAGCACCATTGTGGTCGGCTGGTTGACGCAGTTGACCGGCAACACCCAGGCGGCAATGTACTTTATGGCCGCCGCGCTGGTGCTCGGCGGGCTGCTGGGCCTGAGTGTGTCACGCACGCGCAGTGACCCGGTTGTTGAGATCAAGGCAGTGGCCTGACAGGTGCCTTCACCATGCTGGCCCGACACGCCCCGGCCCCTGATGGGAAGGAAAATGCGGCAACACGTGCTCTGCCAGCTCCTGTATGACCTCTGCCGCAGGCCGCGCCGAAAACTGGATACCCAGGGCCGCATGGTTGACCCCTGCTGCTTGCCATTCACCCAGCAGGTCAATCAGGCCATTGCGCCCGGTGCGCAACACATAACCGCCCTGTAAAGAGGTGCGGGGATAATCGGGATCATCAACCAGGTCGAGCCATTCATTGGTCATGTGCGGCCTGAACCCGCCGTCCGGGATCAACTGGCGCCAGGCCCGGATCTTTTCGCCCAGGCGTTGCGGCCCTGCGCGGTCGTGGGTCGATTCGGGAAAGGTCAGCCAGCCATCGGCATGCTCGCCAATCCAGGCCAGTGACTGACGGGATGAACCGGTGACCATCAGGGGGATGGCTCCCGCCACGGGCCGGGGCAGAAATTCGGCTCCGGCCATGTGCCCCAGTGCCGAATCGATAACCGGCGCACGGGCCTGCATCAGTTGGCGGAAATACGTCACGCTCTGGGCAAACCGCTCACCCCGCCGGGCGTGCTCCAGACCATAGGCGGGAAACTCAATGGCCCGGTCTCCCGAGGCGATCCCCATGACCAGGCGCCCGTTCGACAACTGATCGATGGTGGCGCTGGCCTTGGCCAGATCAATGGGATGGCGCAACGAAAAGATTGCACTGCCGGTTGCCAGCGCAATTGTGCGGGTGTGAGCCGCCAGAAACGCCAGGTAGGTAAAGGGATCGAATACTTGCCCCGCATCACCGAAGGCAGGATCGAACAGCGGTACGTCGCGCACCCAGACTGCGGCAAAACCATATCGGTCGATGTCGCGAACCCGCTCGGCCTGCCCGGCCAGTACCGCCATGTCGCCCTTGTAAAAGCGCAATGGCAGAAAAATCCCGAGGGTCAGCTGATTGGCCGCGAACATGCGCCGATAACCGCGGTGGCTGGCAAATGCGGGCGACGACTGGCCTGTGACCTGATCTGTAGTGTTCATATTGATCCCCTGGTTCAAGCGCCGGTGGCGCGAGTAGGCAGAGCGATACCGCGCTGCACGGCGGGTCTGGTGCCAATGCGCTGGTACCAGGCGCTCAGGTGCTTATAGGCGCTGAAATCGAAATCGATGACTTGCGCGATATGGGTCCAGCCAAACTGGGCAATATCGGCAATCGAGTACTCGTCACCGGCCAGATAGGGGTGCTCGGCCAGGCGGTTGTCCAGGGTGGTAAAGGCTTCATCCATCAAGCGCCGATAGCGCGAAATGGCCTGGGGAATTTTGTCTGCGGCAAACAGCTCGAAGTGAACGCGCTGGCCCATCACAGGCCCCACGCTGGCAGCATGAAACATCAGCCACTGGATGGCTTCCCAGCGTTTGGCGGGTTCGACGGGCAAGAGCTGACCACTGATATCAGCCAGATACAGGAGGATGGCTGCCGATTCAAACAATGTGATGCCACTGCTTTCGTCGACCAGCACCGGGATACGCCCGTGCGGATTGAGGCGCAAAAACGCCGGGCTGCGGTTCTCGCCCTGGTCAATGTTTACGTGCCGCAGGTGGTAGGTTAAACCGAGTTCCTCCAGGGCAATGGTGATCTTGAAACCATTGGGCGAGCTGTCGGTATACAACGTGATCATGGGGTTCATGCAGGGCGTCCGGTTAGATATAGTTTTACTAAACTTGCACAGCATCTCTAAACTCGGAACATCATCGCTTTCGCTGTGTGTCAGCGGAAACGATCATTTCTGCACACCAGATTCAGGAAAACTAAAGCCTATGGCAGCTTCACTGCCCCTTCTCGCCTTGCGAGCATTTGTCGAAGTAGGCCAGCAAGGCAGCATCAAGGCGGCCGCGCAAACGCTGAATGTCACCTCAGGTGCCGTCAGCCAGCAGATCCGCCTGCTGGAAGACCGGGTCGGCATGCCGCTGTTTACCCGCGAACGCAGCGGCTTGCGGCTTACAGAGGCTGGCGCATCTGTGCACCCCACCCTGCAGCAAGCCTTCGGGGCAATCGAAAAAGCCATGCAGTCACTGCACGAAAGTACGACTCGCCAGACCCTGACGATCAGTACGGTGGCAACCTTTGCCGCCTCATGGCTGGTGCCGCGCCTGGGACGATTCAACCGCCTGCACCCGGATATCGAGGTGCGGGTGGAGGCCACTTCCGCGCTGGTGGACATGCACCGCGGGCGTGTCGATATTGCCTTGCGCCATGGGCTTGGGTTCTATCCCGGCCTGCACGTGACCCGTTTGATGGCACCTGTACTGATCCCCGTCGCCAGCCCCGCCCTGCTGGCTGGCAACCCGGGGCCGGCACAGCCGCAGGACTGCCTCGACTTCCCCCTGCTGCATGACGCTGACCGTGCCGACTGGCTGTTGTGGCTCAGCGCCCATGGCGTGGGCAAAGACCCGCGCGCCGAGCGCGGGACTGCTTTTGAGGACGATTTTTTATTGATCCGCGCAGCCGAAGCAGGCCAGGGGCTGGCCTTGGTGCCCCAGGAGTACGCAACCGAAGAAATCGCTGCAGGCCGTCTGGTAAAAGTCATGGACAAGCCCTGGCCGGCGCGCTTTGCCTACTACGCCGTAACGCGGGTGGAGGCAATGCAACGGGATGAGGTCAGGGCATTTATGCACTGGATCATGCAAGAGGCCGGGGGTAAGTAACAATCACCAGCCCCTCGTCTGCATCCGGTGAACGAAAGTAGGTGGTGATCAGATCAAACTCGGCATCCGATGCGGCAAAGTCATGCTCGGCAAGCTGGTTGCGTACATGCAGGCGCGCACGGCAGGTGTCGTCGTCCACAGCGAGATAATGCAGGCAGTGCGGCACACGCGCGGTTTCTGCCAGGCCGAGCAACCATTCACGGCCGGCAATGGTATTGGCAGGAAAATCCAGCACCACATCCACACCGGACTCCAGCAGGTCGATCACCAGAGGCCCCAGCACACCGCGAATCCTCAGGCTGTAGGCTGCGTAATCGGTTACCGAATTGATCGCACCGGGATAAAGAGAGGAGAGCCATTTATCTTCGCTCAGCAATATCGCGCTGTGCTCCACCGCAAGCGTTCTGGCCAGGGTTGATTTGCCTGATGCGATCTTGCCGCACATCAGATGCAGTGTCGCAGTGACCATGGGACGCTTCCTTGAGTGCGGACATTGGATGATGCCCAGCGCTGGCAGAGAACGCAATTGCCAATAAAACCAGCCAAGGGTGAACGAAAAACAGCCCGGTCTGCACCTGAACTTCAGGGGTACAGACCGAACCGTACAACAGCGTCCGCGCGCGGCCAGTCAGTTTTTGTTTAGCAGGCCGCCAAGCAGGCCACCCAGCCCGCCGGAAGCACTTGCGCCACCCGAGGTGCCGGTGTTTGTCTGGGTACCGGTCGTGCCGCCCAGGCTGCCAAGCAAGCCAGTGCTGCCACCCAGTAAACCACCTGTGCCGCCGGTGGTTGTCTGAGTACCGGTTGAACCTGTGGCCGTGCCCAGCCCGCCCAGCAAACCGCCCAGCCCGCCGGTAGTTGTGCTTGTGCCGGTGCCGGTGGTTGTCGTCGGGTTCAGGTAACCGCCGGATTTATCCAGTGCCCCACCCACACCGCCTAGCACACCGCCCACCACATTGGTGAGCGGGTTCTTGCCGGTATCGACTACCTTGTCACCCAGCCCGCCGACCACGCCGCCAACCTTCGTCAACAACCCGTCCACCGGCTGCCCCAACCCGGTGGTGGTGCCTACCTTGCCTGTGACGTTTTCCACCATTGAGATCACGGGGACCACGACCTTGTCATTCAAACCACCGGTAGCCTTGCCCAATTGCCCGCTGGTCACATTGGTGGTCAGTGTGTTGCCAAGCATGGTGACGGTGGTGCCGACCTTGTCCACCAACCCGCCCGCGGTGCCGGTGACCTTGCCCACTACGCCGCCTACCAGCGGGACCTGACTGATCGGTGTGTTGTCGACCAGAGCGCTGACACCTGTGCCGAGAGACGAAACGCCTTTACCCACATCGCTGACGCCATTGGTAACACCAGCCACGGTAATGCCCAGCGAGTTTTTGTCAGTGCCCAGCGAGCCCAGGCCATTGGTCACGCCATCGGTAATGGAAGTCACGGCATTACCGGTATTGACCACCAACCCGCCTGCTGCGCCGACCACAGGAACGGTGGTCAGGGTAGTGCCCACGCCGCTGACCAGGGTGCCGACACCGCCCAGTCCGGTGCCGACTTCACCGGCGACCTGCCCCGTGACCAGAGGCGGGGTAACTGCCGGGTTAGGCGGATTGGTTGGATTGGTTGGATTGGTTGGATCAGTCGGATCAGTCGGATCAGTTGGATCTGTCGGTGTAGTGGGATCAGTTGGCGTGGTCGGATTGGTCGGCGGCGTCGGCGTGCTTGCGCTGTCACTGCTGTGATGCCCGCCACCACCACTGTGGCAGCCCGCCAGGCTGGCGCTCATGACCAACAACAGGGCCGTGCTTGTTTTCAACCAGAGTTGGGTGTTCATAATCAGCTCCCTTGAATCTGTCATGCCTGAGTTCGAAAGCTCCCAGCACTCGCATCAGAGGGAGTTTCCATCCTGGGGAACATGACAACGCCACGGGCTCGAACCCACAACTCACTCCTTGGTATTAATACTCTCTATAAGGCTGCCGCGACTCGACTTAAGGACTAATGCTCAGGTTATAAAAAGCGCTGCATATCAACTTGCACAGGGCTTTTTCACGCAATGGCCGCAGCGCCCCCTACTTAAGTGGTAAGCACAATTAACAAGACCGACCCCAGCATCAGCATTCCTTGATCTGCTCCCACAAGCGGGCGACCTGCTCGGCGCTGTCGGCCCTGATTCGGGCCAGATCCAGGGGGTAGTCCACCCCGGGATTCTCGACAAACCGCGTTGCCGTGAACTGACCATTGCTGGCCCGCAGAATATAGCCGCTGTCCTGGCACTGAGCCGAGGCCAGAAAGATCACACCGGGAGTCACCCACTGGGGCTTGAGGTTGTCCGGTTCGCCGTTAACGCCCCACATCCGGGTCTTGGCCACCGGCGCTACTGCGTTCACCAGGATGCCATCGGCGGCACCCTCCCTGCTCAGGGCATTCATGATGCCCAATTGTGCCATCTTGCCGGCGGCGTAGGCGGTCAGGCCCGGCTGGGCATAGGGCTGGTACATGGCCCGGTCCGAAGAGGTCAGCACCACCCGCGCCGCCGATGATTGGCGCAGGTACGGCCAGGCATGTTTGCACAGCCAGATCGGGCTATACACATTGATCCCCAGCGCGCGCTCGACAAACTCAGGCTGCGCTTCTTCAATAGCCTGGTAACCGACCCAGCCCGCGTTGTGGATCACAATATCCAGCCGCCCGAACGCTTCGACGGCCGTTTCGACCAACTGCCGGCAACCCGTCTCGCTGACCAACTCACCGTGATGACCGATCACGCTGTAGCCCTGGGCTGCCAGCGCTTGCGCGGCGTCATGGGCAACGGATGCATCTGCTGCTGCGCCTTGCCTGTCTGCGCCAATATCACTGATCAGCACATGGGCGCCCAGCCGTGCCAGCTCCCTGGCATAACTCAAGCCCAGGCCCCGGCCAGCACCCGTTACAATTGCGGTTTTGCCGTTAAAGTCCATAAGGATGCCCTCTTGATTGATACTTCACCGTAACAATCAAAAGGCGCGTTGTTTAATACCGTTCAACAGGCCCGTTGATACCCGCTGCCTATCAGCCCCTCTGTGAGAGCGGCGGTGTTCACAGATAACCCCGTTCAAAGGAAGGAACACTGCACATGATCGAAACCCGACTGCTCCGTCAGTTCATCGCGGTGGCTGAGGAACTGCATTTCCACAAGGCCGCCGTGCGCCTGCACATGGCCCAGCCACCCCTGAGCCAGGCGATCAGCCGACTGGAAGACAAGCTGGGGTTAGCCCTGTTCACCCGCAGCAGGCGCGAGGTCAAGCTGACGCCCGCAGGCCAGGCCTTTTTGCAGGCGGCCTGTCGCACACTCAAGGAACTGGAACAGGGGGTGGAGTACGCCCGCCAGGTGGCGCAAGGGGTAGCCGGTGTGCTCACTGTCAGCGCGGTGTCTATCGCGTACTTCGAGCCGTTGCTCAACAGCCTCAGGCAGTTTCGCCAAACCTTTCCCCAGGTCCAGCTGGTGATCAAGGAAATGCCTTCCTCCAGCCAGGCCGAGGCGCTGCTGGCTGCCGAGACCGATATCGCCTTTATGCGCAAACTGCCCTTCATCGCAGCCGACATCGAATCGCGCCTGTTGCTCGACGAGGCCATTGTCATGGCCCTGCCCCTGGATCATCCCAAGGCGCAGTCAGGGCCCATCGAGCTGCGCGATTTTGCTGACGAAGACTTTGTCTTTACTCCACAAGCCCTGGGCAGCGGCTATCACGGCCAGTTGATCGGCCTGTGCGAAAACGCCGGGTTCTACCCCAGGGTGGTACAGGAGGCCGCACAGCTGCATACCCTGATCGGCCTGGTAAGTTGCGGTTTTGGCGTGGCCCTGGTGCCGCAATCCCTCGCCGGCTCGACGCTGCGCGACAAGGTAGCGTTCCGTCCGATCCGGCCGCTGACAGGCGCTGCCAACCCGACCATCGGCCTGTACATGAACTGGCATGCCCATAACCCGTCACCGCTGATACAGCACTTTATTGCCATGCTCGATGGCAACACTCAACCCTGAACAGGCTCAGCGAACCCCTTCAAGTAAACTTGCTGGCATGGCTGCGCCGCATGAGTCGAGACTCAAGCCAGCAGTTCGCTGATCCATCTGACCTGTCGGGCAATTTCCTCCACCCGGGCTTCGGGCACGGCCTGGCGCGCCAGGGCAAGATTGCTCAGAACCTTGCGTTTTTCACCCAGCATACGTTGCCACTTACCCAGAAACAGCGGGCTGCGCGCCTGCATCTGGAAGGGGCCAAAGTACAATTGCTCGGCGGTATAGCTCACCGGTCCGATGCGTTCGGCGACGATGATTTCGTAGTAAAAACGGTTTTCCCGCAGCAGTTCTTCGCAAAGGATGTGGTAGTGGTTTTCCATCAGCCATTGCCGTAAAGGCTGCTCGCCGCCGTTGGGTTGCAGGATCAGGCGCTCCCGTCCGCTCAGGTGTGCCTTGCCACTTGCAAGAATATCGCGGATGGTCTCGCCACCCATGCCGCAGATGCTGATCGCCGTAATCTCGTCCTGCGGCCTGATCGCTGCCAGGCCACTGGCATGGCGCACGCTAATGCGTTGCTCGAAGCCGTTTTCGCGCACGGTACGCCGGGCCGCCTGAAAGGGCGTCAGGGCCACCT
>NZ_WIVQ01000065.1:0-27031 GCF_009600545.1 Pseudomonas sp. FSL R10-1339
CCGGTGCGCACCACACCCATTGCCAGCCGTGGCGGCCCTGTGCCAACCCCGGCGGCGGCTGCACCCAAGCGCAAGGCTTACAAGCTGGTGGCTATCGGCACCTCAACCGGTGGGCCGGTGGCCTTGCAACGGGTACTGACTCAGTTACCGGGCAATTTCCCGGCGCCGATCGTGCTTGTGCAGCATATGCCGGCCGCGTTCACCAAAGCGTTTGCCGAGCGGCTGGACAAGCTTTGCCGCATCAGTGTCAAGGAAGCCGAGGACGGCGATATCCTGCGCCCCGGTCTGGCCTTGCTGGCACCTGGCGGCAAGCAAATGATGATCGACGGCCGTGGCGCCGTACGCATCCTGCCGGGCGATGAGCGCCTCAACTACAAACCGTGCGTGGATATCACCTTCGGCTCGGCGGCCAAATCCTTTGGTGACAAAGTTTTGGCGGTGGTATTGACCGGCATGGGCGCGGACGGCCGCGAAGGCGCGCGCATGCTCAAACAGGGCGGCAGCCAGGTATGGGCCCAGGACGAAGCCAGTTGCGTGATTTACGGCATGCCCATGGCCATCATCAAAGCCGGCCTGGCCGATGCGGTGTACAGCCTCGAGGACATTGGCCGGCACCTGGCCGAGGCTTGCCACTGATGGACGTGCTCAGCCTGATTGGCATCATCATGGCGTTTGTCGCGATTATCGGCGGCAACTACCTGGAGGGTGGCCATCTGGGCGCTCTGGCCAATGGCCCGGCGGCGTTGATCGTGCTGGGCGGCACTGTGGGCGCGGCATTGCTGCAGTCGCCCATGAGTGCGTTCAAACGGGCAATGCAGACCGTGGTGTGGATTCTGTTTCCGCCGCGTATCGACATGACGGGCGGTATCGACCGTGTCGTCAACTGGAGCCTTACGGCCCGCAAGGAAGGCTTGCTCGGCCTGGAAGGCATGGCCGATACCGAGCCCGACAGCTATTCGCGCAAGGGCCTGCAATTGCTGGTCGACGGAGTAGAGCCGGAAACCATTCGCAGCGTGCTGGAAGTCGACTACATGACCCAGGAAAGCCGCGATATCGAGGCCGCCAAGGTGTTTGAGAGCATGGGCGGTTACGCCCCGACCATCGGCATTATTGGCGCGGTCATGGGCTTGATCCACGTTATGGGCAACCTGGCCGATCCAGGGCAACTGGGCAGTGGCATTGCGGTGGCGTTTGTCGCGACCATTTATGGGGTGGCCAGCGCCAACCTGGTGTTGCTGCCCATTGCCAGCAAGCTCAAGGCCATTGCCATGCGCCAGTCGCTGTACCGCGAGATGTTGCTCGAAGGCATCCTGTCGATTGCCGAGGGCGAGAACCCGCGCTCCATTGAACTCAAACTTCAAGGCTTTACAGGTTAACTATGAGCCGGCGCCGTCGCCACGCGGATGAACACGTCAATCACGAACGCTGGCTTGTGTCCTACGCGGACTTCATCACCTTGCTGTTTGCCTTTTTCGTCGTCATGTACTCGATTTCTTCAATCAATGAGGGCAAGTACCGAGTGATTTCCCAGGCGCTGGTCGGTGTGTTCAATGACACCGAGCGCAGCATCAAGCCGGTGCCCATCGGTGAAGAGCGTCCGCTGACCACCCAGCCTGCCGAACCCTTGATAAAAGACAGCGAAAATACTGACGCCGGTTTGGGGCAGCGCCCCGATGACCCGCTCAAGACCATTGCCAATGACATCACCCATGCCTTTGGTGATTTGATCGCGTCCAAACAATTGACGGTGCGCGGCAATGAGCTGTGGGTCGAGATCGAACTCAACTCCAGCCTGCTGTTCAGCAGCGGTGATGCGATGCCCAGCAATGCAGCTTTCGAGATCATCGACAAAGTGGCCGCAGTACTCAAACCCTTTGAAAACCCGATACATGTCGAAGGGTTTACTGACGACCTGCCGATCCGGACCGCGCAGTACCCGACCAACTGGGAACTGTCATCGGCGCGCTCGGCAAGCATCGTGCGCATGCTCGCCATGCAGGGGGTCAGCCCCGGGCGCATGGCCTCGGTGGGCTACGGCGAGTTTCAGCCGGTGGCCAACAACGCTACGCCAGAGGGGCGCGCGCTCAATCGCCGGGTAGTGCTGGTGGTGTCGCGCAACCTTGAGGTACGCCGCAGCCTGACTGGCACGGGCAGCGCCCATGCAACACCGGATGCCGCCTTGAAGCGGGCTGGCACACAAACTGCACCGCCACAGACACAGCCACTGGTTCGCGGGAATGCCGTCAATTCCCCGTCGCCAACCCTATAAATCTCGGCCGGCACGCATGCAGCCGGGAGGAACAACTGAATGAGAGTCTGGGCAGTAGCCAATCAAAAAGGTGGGGTCGGCAAGACCACCACATCCATCGCCCTGGCCGGTTTGCTGGCAGAGGCGGGCAAGCGCGTGGTGGTGGTCGATCTTGACCCACACGGCTCCATGACCAGCTACTTCGGTTATGACCCCGATGGTCTGGAACACAGTGTCTACGACCTGTTTCTGCATCAGGGCCAGGTGCCTGAGGGCCTGGCCGCGCAATTGCTGTTGCCCACCAGCCACGAGAAAATTTCCTTGCTGCCGGCCACCACGGCCCTGGCGACCCTCGAGCGTCAGGCTCCGGGGCAAAGCGGCCTGGGCCTTGTGATTGCCCGCAGCCTGGCGCAACTGTGGCAGGACTATGACTACGCGATCATCGACAGCCCGCCGATTCTGGGTGTGTTGATGGTCAACGCGCTGGCGGCCAGCCAGCAGTTGATCATCCCGGTGCAAACCGAGCATCTGGCGCTCAAGGGCCTGGAGCGCATGGTGCATACCCTGCGCATGATCAACCGCTCGCGCCCCCAGGAGCTGCCGTTCTGTATCGTGCCGACGTTGTTCGACCGGCGTACCCAGGCGTCGATGAGTACCTTGCGAGTATTGCGCGATGTGTACCCCGAGACCCTGTGGCAGGGTTTTATCCCGGTCGATACTCGTTTGCGCGATGCCAGCCGTGCCGGGCAGACGCCTTCGCAGTTCGATGAGAAAACCCGTGGAGTGATCGCCTACCGTGCGTTGCTCAAGCACGTCCTCACCCGCCAGCTTGCACCGCAGGTGGCGTGAAGTGGGCGGGCATTCAAGTATCGGTCGGGTCTGGCCGATAACGACTACAGGTCTCTGTCGCGAGGCTGATGAGTGGGGCACTTTATGACGCAGCCAGTAGCACTTTCCAACCGCTCGCAAGTGGCCTTGCAGTCGTACCTCGACGACTTGCTGTTTGATGCAACCCAGGCGCTGGAAGCGGCTGAACCCGCACCCGCGCAGCCGGAGGCGGAACCTGCCGCCGCGCAACCCATTGAAGCGCCGTTGGCGATGCCTGTGGAGCTGTCTGAGGTCGGTGTGCCTGCCGAGGCGCTGGCCCATCCGCTGGTTGAAGTCCATCGGCCCAGTGCCCCCGGGGCGCATTTGCCGGTTCCCGATGATGGTCGCCCGGCCTGGGCTGCCGAACCTTTCGAGTGCCTGCTGTTCGACGTGGCGGGGTTGACCCTGGCGGTGCCATTGGTGTGCCTGGGCTCGATCTACTCACTGGCCGGGCGTGAACTCACTCCGCTGTTTGGCCAGCCAGACTGGTTTCTGGGGATCCTGCCCAGCCAGAGCGGCAAGCTCAACGTGCTCGATACCGCGCGCTGGGTGATGCCTGAACGCTATCGCGACGACCTGCGCGAAGGCCTGCAATATGTCATTTCGGTACAGGGTTACGAATGGGGGCTGGCGGTGCATCAGGTCAGCCGTTCGTTGCGCCTGCACCCCAATGAAATCAAATGGCGTTCACAGCGCGGGCAACGGCCGTGGCTGGCGGGCACTGTGATTGAACACATGTGCGCATTGCTGGATGTGGAGCAACTGGCGGCATTGATCGCCAAGGGCAAGTCATAACAATAATCGTGGTCGATTCACCTGCGAGGGCGGATCGCCAGTTATCAGAATCGAGCAGTATTTCAGTCAGGGGTTTGGGGTATGAAACAGTCAGCGGCACAGGGTTCTGAAGATCCGATCCTGCAATGGGTTACCTTCAAACTGGACAACGAAACCTATGGCATCAATGTGATGCAGGTGCAGGAAGTGCTGCGTTACACCGAAATCGCCCCGGTACCGGGTGCGCCTTCCTACGTGTTGGGTATTATCAACCTGCGCGGCAACGTAGTAACGGTCATAGACACGCGTCAGCGTTTTGGTCTGTACAACGCCGAAATCACCGATAACTCGCGCATCGTCATCATCGAAGCCGACAAGCAAGTGGTTGGGATTCTGGTCGATAGCGTGGCAGAGGTGGTGTATCTGCGTCAGTCCGAAATCGAAACGGCGCCTAACGTGGGCAATGACGAATCGGCCAAGTTTATCCAGGGTGTGTGCAACAATAACGGCGAACTGCTGATTCTGGTTGAACTGGACAAAATGATGACCGAGGAAGAATGGTCGGATCTGGAGAACATCTGATTGATCCTTGAGGCGGCGGTAATCGTCCTGGGCCTGTTATGGGCCGTGACCCTGTGGCTGTTTGTCAGCCACGTGCGCCGTCAGCGGGTGCTTGTGGCGCAACAGGCTGCGGCCGATGAACAGCGAGACCGGCGCCTTCGGGAACTGGCGCGGCGCCTGGATACCTACCAGAACGGCAATGTGCAGATGGGCGAAGCCTTGCACGAATTGCGCGCCGTGGTTGCGCCGCTGCCCGAGAAGCTGACTCAGCTTGAGCAGCGTGACCCTACCAGCCTGTCGTTCAACCAGGCGGCGCGGCTGGTGAGCATGGGTGCCAGTGTTGATGAGCTGACCCAGGCATGCGGCCTGACCCAGGCTGAGGCCGAACTGATGAGCAAAATGTACAAGGGTTGAGTTGCGTGACTGACCGTAGCCGCTGAGGAGCGCAGCGAGGCTGCGCCCCTCAACGGCTACAAATGACTGCCTGCAGTCTCCAACAGCGCCCCCTGCAATACGTCTACCATCCGCAACCTTGGCCCCTGGGCATGGCTGAGCAGCACAATTTCTCGGTCATAGCGCTCATCCCCGACCGGCTCCAGCACACAACTGCCGGTCCAGCGCTCAATTCCCGACCAGCATGGCACCAGACTCACCCCAAGGCCCTGTGCCGTGAGCAGGGCGATGGTTTCCAGTGCATCCAGATCGAGCAGGGCAGCGGGTGACAGGCTGTGATCCTGCAAATACTGCAGGGCATGGCGGCCGCCCCAGGCATCGGGGTCATACTGAATGTACGGGCAGTGTTGCAGGCGGGCGTCGATGCCTTGCGTGGAGGGTTCATTGGAAATAAACAGCAAAGGCTCCTTGCGCAGCACCACCACCTCGAAGGTTTTGCTCAGTGCAAAGGGCGGTGCGACCACTATCGCGGCATCCAGCTCATTGGCCTCCAGCGCCTGATACAGCGCGCGCGATGTGCCGGGCACTATGACCGGTTTCAGTTGCGGGGTTGAGCGGGTCAAGGCGCGCAAGGCCTGTGGCAGAAGCCCCGTGAGCACGGTTGAAATGGCGCCGATGCGCAAGGGGCCGGTCAGGCCCTGGCTATCGGCATCACCTGCCAGCAGCGCCACTTCATTGACGATGGCACGTGCCCGGGGCAGTAAATCCAGGCAGGCCAGGCTGGGTTTGGCCTCATGCCCGATGCGCACCAGAAGCTCCAGCCCGAGCTGGCGCTCAAGGGCCAGAATGCGCTGGCTGACGGCGGCGGCAGTGAGGTTTTCCAGGCGTGCTGCCCTGGCAATCGAGCCGCAATCCACCACGGCGATCAGGCTTTTGAGGTAGCGCGTATCCATAAGAATTTCTTTCTTTCACGGATAAAATAACAGGTTAGTTCTATTGAAGACGGCAATGCATCATTGGCGCAAGGGCCATCTGGCCTGTTCCGGTTTCAGGAGGTCACTGTGCAATCGCTTTTTCATTTCGCCTATCACGTTCACGACCTGGTCTCGGCGCGACGCTTTTATTGCGACGTGCTGGGCTGTGCTGAGGGCCGCAGCACGGAGAGCTGGGTAGATATCGACTTTTTCGGCCATCAGTTGTCGTTGCATCTGGGCGAGCCGTTTTCCGTTAGCAATACCGGGAAAGTCGGCGAGCACCGGGTGCCCATGCCACATTTTGGCGTGGTACTGGCCATGCCCGACTGGCACGCTCTCAAAGAACGCCTTCTGAGCCGTGACGTGCAGTTTGTACTGGAGCCGACCCTGCGCTTTGCCGGGACAGCGGGGGAGCAGGCGACGATGTTTTTCCTCGACCCCTCGGGCAATCCCATTGAGATCAAGGGTTTTGCCGATTGGGCAGCGGTGTATGCCGTGTAACGCAGCCATAATCCGAGGTTAAACATCACATGAGCTTTCTCGACACTGCAGATGCCTGCGCGATCGCCGAACACGTACGCAAGGCGCTGCTTGGCCCCGGGCAGGTGGCTGAGCATTTTCTGGCGCAAAGCAATGCCCGCGAACCTGCAATCCAGGCGTTTGCCGCGCTCGATGCGCAGTGCGTACGTAAACAGGCGCAGTGCCTGGGCAGCCCGCAGATCAATGGTTTATTGGCCGGTGTGCCGGTGGGGGTCAAGGACATCATTGATACCGGCGACCATCCGACAGCATTTTACTCGCCGATCTACGCCCACAACCGGCCCTCGCGGGATGCCCATGTGGTTGCGCTGCTGCGTCAGGCCGGGGCGGTGATCATGGGTAAAACCCATACCACTGAATTTGCCTATATGCACACGGGGCCGACGCGTAATCCCCATGACCTGCAGAGGACGCCGGGCAGCTCCAGTGCCGGCTCTGCTGCGGGCATGGCCGCGGGTTTTTTCCCCCTTGCCCTGGGCACGCAAACGGCGGGCTCGCTGCTTAAGCCTGCATCCTATTGCGGGTTATATGCCTTCAAGCCGTCCCATGGGCTGGTTTCCCTGGAAGGGGTCAAGCCCCTGGCGCCGAGCTTCGACACCCTGGGCTGGTATGGCCGTTCGGTTCGTGACCTGGCGCTGCTCGCCCGGGTACTGGTGCCCGGCTTGCCGCAAACGAACGGGGAGAATGGCGCCCGTTCATTCGGGTTTTGTCGTACGTCGCGTTGGGATCAGATCGATCCTCCGGTGGCTAAGGCCCTGCTGGCAGCTATGGAACAATTGAAAACCGCAGGCCACAGCGTCACCGAGGTGATATTGGAGGACGAGTTTGCCAGTGTTTTCGATGATCATCAGTTGATCAATGACTGCGAGGGTGCCCGTTCAATGAGCAAGGAGTGGCAATCGAACCCCGAGCAACTGAGCCCGCAAGTGCTGGCCATGATTGATAGGGCGCGGGCCACCAGTTGGCAGCAGGAAACGGCAGCGAAGGCTCGGCTGGCGGCGTTGGCGCCGGTGTTGAAGGAGCATTTCGAAGCCTTTGACGCGATGCTGGGTGCCACCTGCGGCATGGTTGCGCCACTGGGGTTGCTGAGCACCGGGCCATCAGACTTCTGCAAGTTCTGGATGGCATTCGGCCTGCCCCAGCTCAATATTCCGATGCCCCGGGCGTCGGGGGAGCTGCCAGTGGGGCTGCAACTGATTGGCGGGTTTCGCCAGGACAGCAGGCTGCTCGAAGCGGCGCAGCAGGTGGATAGCGCCCTGCGCTCAACGCCCGGTCTGTAGCAGCTGCCGAAGGCGATAGAGCGTTCAACGGGGAGTGATGTCGCGTTCCTCCGGCTCAGTCTGGGCGGCAAAACCCTCTGGGAATTTACCTTTAAGCTGCCAGGCAAAGGCAATGATCTCTGCCAGTGTGCGGTACAGCTCTTGCGGGATGCTGTCACCCAATTCCATGCGCGCCAGTAATTTGACCAGCTCGGCATTTTCATAAATCGGCACTTCGTGTTCACGGGCCAGCGCCAGGATGGCTTCGGCCAGTTCGTCATCGCCCTTGGCGGTGAGGGTAGGGGCCTGTTTGCCGTCGTATTTGAGGGCAATCGCCTGGCGCGGTTCTGCAGGTGTATTCATGCGGTTTCATCGACCCAGCGTTGTTCCAGACGGGTATGGCCACTTTGCGGCGGGATGCCTTGATGGCAATCCAGATCGGTCACGCTCAACCCGGCTTCACTCAGGCGCTGACGCAAGTTGCCCAGCTGACTTTCGATCAGGCGGGCGGTGTATGCCTGTTCGGCCCAGAGCTGGCCCGACAGGTTGCCCCGCAACAGCTGCGCCTGCACATGCAGCGGGCCCAGGGGGGCGAGGTCGAAGGCCAGCTCCACGCGCCATAGTTGATCCTTGATCTCCCGGGATTCGGTTTTGTCTTGCGCTTGTTTTTCCGGCGGATCTTCACGCTGGAACTTGACCTGCAAAGGTACGATGTCGTGAGCATTGCGCATGGGGATTTCCAGTTGCCAGGTGGTCAGTACACCACCCTCGGCCGTGCGCCCACTCTGTTCCAGGCTGGACAGCTGATGGCTTTGCAGCCGCGAGACAGCTGCTGCTGCCAGTTTCAGCAAGTTCTCCAGGCTGTCTTCACCTTCACCGTTCTGCAGCAAGCGCTGGGGCAAGGGGAAGCCGCCGGGCTGTGGTTTGGCGCTGACCTGGCCGAGCATGCCCAGGGCATTACGCACAAAAGTCGGCAAGGCCTGGGCCTGGGTGCTGGCAGCCATGCCGGGGTTGAAACTGGTGCTTGACGGCAGACCGGGCAGGATCTGCGCAATAAGGCGCAGCAAGGTAGCTTTCATGTCAGGGGCCTGTGCCGGGGTTTGCCCGGTCAGCAGTCGGGCCTCCAGAAATGCCCCGCTGTTGAGCAGGGCATCACCCAGGCCTTTGGCGTTGCTCAGTTGGTAGGGCGTAGGCAAACCGGCTAATAGTTTGTCGATGGATGCACGCAGCTCAGCAGGCATGTCGGCTGTGGCCGGCAGTTTTTGCAGGGCGTTGAAAAGGCCCTCCAACGAGCCTTGCCGGCTCTGTTGTGTTGCCAGTTGTTGCGCCACAGCCAGTTGTTCCTGGCGCCCGCTCAGCGGCACAAACTCGAGGCTCTGCGGGCCGTCCACACGGGCGCTAAGCAAGCTGCCGATACGCAAGGGCAGCGGGCTGTCCAGGGTCAGGGTCGTGCCGCTCAGTGCGCTGTTGAGCAAGGTCACCAGTGACCGATAAACCGTCGGTTGCCCTGCGGGCTGCGCCAGGGCCTGAGTGGTCAGTACCTTGCCTTGCAGCAGCGTGCCCACTGGCAACTGTCGGGTATCGAGGCGGGTGAGAGTGGCGACGCTGCTGCTCAGGGCCTGTTGCAGGCTGATCGCAAGGTTTCCCGCAGAAGGCTGGGTCACGGCCAGTTGGGTGCCCAGCGGCAAGGGAAAATTGCTGCTGGCCTGCACGTTGGTTTCGCGGCCACTGGCCAGGGTCAACTTGAGCAAAAGCTGGAAGCTCAGATCGTTTTGCTTGAGTGACAGCACCTCGGCCTGGGCACTTTGGCCGGGCTTTATCAGGCCCTCTGCGGGCTGCAGCAACTTGAGCACTTCACCGCCCACAAGCCCCTGACGCACACTGCTGGGGGCGGATTGTGGGATGGGTGGAATATTCATGTCGCCTTTCATCGTAACAACCTGTCGAAATTGCCCTCTTTAGCGTAGGACATGGCATGTATAATGCCGCCCCGTCGTTCAGAGCGCCTAAAAAACATAACAATTGTTTGATCCAGCTCTCTGAATCAGGCCGCAAATGCATTTATCCTGCATCATTTTAACGGCCATGCCTGCGCCGACTTGAACCGTGAAGGCCTCAATTACGTGACCAGCCCTCTTTTAGAAGCCGTAGCGCTCGCTTGTGAGCGTGACTGGCGGATGCTGTTCGAACACCTCGAATTGCGTCTGAGCAGCGGCGACATGCTGCAAATCAGCGGCCCCAACGGCAGCGGCAAAACCAGCCTGCTGCGCTTGTTGGCGGGCCTGATGCAGCCAACGGCTGGCGAAGTACGGCTTAACGGTATGGCCCTGAGCGCCCAACGTCATGAATTGACCAGCAACTTGCTGTGGATCGGCCATGCGGCGGGGATCAAGGATTTGCTCACGGCCGAAGAAAACCTCAGTTGGCTGTGCGCCTTGCATCGCCCGGCAACCCGTGATGCCATCTGGGCTGCGTTGCACGAGGTCGGCTTGCAGGGCTTTGAGGATGTGCCGTGCCACACCTTGTCGGCAGGGCAGCAGCGCCGTGTGGCGCTGGCCCGCCTGTATCTGGACAGCCCGCCGTTGTGGATTCTCGACGAGCCGTTTACCGCGCTCGATAAACAGGGCGTGGCGCAACTCGAAGAACACCTGGCCCGCCACTGCGAAAGCGGCGGCATGGTGGTGCTCACCACGCACCATACCTTGACCCGGATGCCGGCCGGTTACCGCAATATCGACCTGGGGCAGTGGGCTGTATGAGTGTGTTTGCCGTATTGGTGGCGCGCGAAGCGCGTTTGCTGTTCCGTCGCCCGGCCGAATTGGCCAACCCGTTGGTGTTCTTCGCGATTGTCATCGCAATGTTTCCGCTGGCCGTTGGCCCGGAGACGAAATTGTTGCAAACCTTGTCTCCAGGGCTGCTGTGGGTCGCGGCCCTTTTAGCGGTTTTGCTCTCGCTGGACGGGCTTTTCCGCAGTGATTTCGAGGACGGATCGCTTGAGCAGTGGGTCCTTTCGTCGCACCCCCTGCCTCTACTGGTACTGGCCAAGGTGCTGGCACACTGGGCGTTTTCCGGTCTGGCGCTGGTGATCCTGTCACCCCTGCTGGCCCTGATGCTCGGGCTGCCGGTGGCGTGCCTGCCGGTGTTGCTGATGTCGTTGCTGCTGGGGACGCCAGTGTTGAGCCTGCTTGGTGCCGTGGGCGCTGCCCTGACCGTGGGCCTCAAGCGCGGCGGCTTGCTGCTGGCGCTGCTGATTTTGCCTTTATATATCCCGGTATTGATCCTTGGTAGTGGCGCCCTGCAGGCGGCATTGCAAGGCATGCCTGCAACCGGTTATTTGCTGTGGCTTGGTAGCCTGACCGCCCTGGCTGTAACCCTGACACCTTTTGCAATAGCTGCCGGCCTGAAAATCAGCGTCGGCGAATAATGAGGTCTGGCCTGCGTGGGCCAGTAAAGACCCTGGCTGGCATGACAGCACACCTGTCGTGACCGGCACCGTGATGGAAGCAGCGTGATGAACTGGACTTGGTTTCACAAACTCGGCTCGCCCAAATGGTTCTATGCCATCAGTGGGCGGCTGTTGCCGTGGTTAAGCATTGCCGCCGTGTTGCTGATCACCTGCGGGGTGGTCTGGGGCCTGGCCTTTGCACCGCCGGACTACCAGCAGGGCAACAGCTTCCGCATCATCTATATCCATGTTCCTGCGGCCATGCTGGCGCAATCCTGCTACGTGATGCTGGCGGTGTGCGGTGTGGTAGGGCTGGTGTGGAAGATGAAAATCGCCGACGTGGCCCTGCAATCCGCCGCACCCATTGGCGCCTGGATGACAGCCGTGGCGCTGGTCACCGGTGCGGTGTGGGGCAAGCCGACCTGGGGCTCGTGGTGGGTCTGGGATGCGCGTCTGACCTCGATGCTGATTCTGCTGTTTCTGTACTTCGGCCTGATTGCCCTGGGCAACGCCATCACCAATCGCGACAGTGCGGCCAAGGCCTGCGCGGTGCTGGCGATTGTGGGCGTGATCAATATTCCGATCATCAAGTACTCGGTGGAGTGGTGGAACACCCTGCACCAGGGCGCGACCTTCACCCTGACCGAAAAACCGGCCATGCCCATGGAAATGTGGATGCCGCTGTTGCTCACGGTGCTGGGCTTTTATTGCTTCTTTGGCGCGGTGCTGCTGTTGCGCATGCGTCTTGAGGTGCTCAAGCGCGAGGCCCGCAGCACCTGGGTCAAGGCTGAGGTGTTGAAGGCTCTGGAGGGTGCGCGATGAGTTTTGCTTCTTTTGGCGACTTTCTCGCCATGGGCCATCACGGGGTATATGTCTGGTCGGCCTATGGCATTTGCCTGGCGGTGCTGGGGTTGAACGTGGCACTGCCAATCATGGCGCGCCGGCGTTATCTGCAACAAGAGGCGCGTCGTTTGCGTCGGGAGAATTCGAAGTGAATCCGCTGCGCAAAAAACGCTTGATCATCATCCTGGCGATTCTGGTAGGGGTCGGCGCTGCCGTGGCCCTGGCCCTGAGCGCCTTGCAGCAGAACATCAACCTGTTTTACACCCCGACCCAGATCGCCAATGGCGAAGCGCCATTGGATACCCGGATCCGTGCCGGCGGCATGGTCGAAGACGGTTCGCTCAAGCGTTCAGGTGACTCGCTGGACGTGCAGTTTGTGGTCACCGATTTCAACAAGTCGGTGACCATCCAGTATCGCGGCATCCTCCCGGACTTGTTCCGTGAAGGGCAGGGCATCGTCGCGCTGGGCAAGCTCAATGCCCAGGGTGTGGTGGTGGCTGATGAAGTGCTGGCCAAACACGACGAAAAATACATGCCGCCCGAAGTGACCAAGGCGCTGAACGAAAGTGGCCAATCCGCGCCTGTGCCTGCAAGTGAGGGTAAGTACTGATGTCTGGACTCTATATTCCCGAATTGGGCCATCTGGCCATGATTCTGGCCCTGTGCTTTGCCATTGTGCAGGCCATCGTGCCGCTGCTGGGCGCCTGGCGCGGCGACAAATTGTGGATGAGCCTGGCGCAACCCGCTGCCTGGGGGCAATTTGCCTTCTTGTTGTTCTCCTTTGCCTGCCTGACCTATGCCTTTATGGCCGATGACTTTTCGGTGGCGTACGTAGCCAGCAACTCAAACAGCGCGCTGCCCTGGTATTTCAAGTTCAGCGCGGTGTGGGGTGCCCACGAAGGCTCGCTGCTGTTGTGGGCGATGATCCTCGGTGGCTGGACCTTTGCCGTGTCGATCTTCTCGCGGCAGCTGCCACAAGTGATGCTGGCGCGTGTGCTGGCTATCATGGGCATGATCAGTGTCGGCTTCCTGCTGTTTTTGATCCTGACCTCAGATCCTTTCGTGCGCTTGCTGCCGCAGATTCCTTCGGATGGCAACGACCTTAACCCGCTACTGCAGGACATTGGCCTGATTGTTCACCCGCCAATGCTGTACATGGGCTATGTCGGTTTCTCCGTGGCTTTTGCCTTTGCCATTGCTGCCTTGCTCGGCGGTCGGCTGGACGCAGCCTGGGCGCGCTGGTCGCGTCCATGGACCATCGTGGCATGGGCCTTCCTCGGCATCGGCATCACCCTGGGTTCATGGTGGGCTTATTACGAGCTTGGCTGGGGCGGCTGGTGGTTCTGGGATCCGGTAGAAAATGCTTCGTTCATGCCATGGTTGGTGGGTACGGCGCTGATTCACTCGCTGGCCGTGACCGAAAAACGTGGTGTGTTCAAGAGCTGGACAGTACTGCTGGCGATAGCTGCGTTTTCCCTGAGCCTGCTGGGTACGTTCCTGGTGCGTTCCGGCGTGTTGACCTCGGTGCATGCGTTCGCTTCCGACCCAGAGCGCGGCGTATTCATCCTGATCTTCCTGCTGTTTGTGGTCGGCGGTTCGCTGACCCTGTTTGCCCTGCGTGCGCCAGTGGTGAAAAGCCATGTCAGCTTCAAGCTGTGGTCCCGTGAGACCCTGCTGTTGGGCAACAACCTGATCCTGGTGGTGGCCGCGTCGATGATTCTGCTCGGCACCCTGTACCCACTGATTCTGGATGCCATCAGTGGCGCCAAGATGTCGGTGGGCCCGCCGTACTTCAATGCCCTGTTTATCCCGCTCATGGCTTTGCTGATGGTGGTGATGGCCGTCGGTGTGCTGGTGCGCTGGAAAGACACTCCGGTCAAATGGTTGTTGGGCATGCTCACCTCCGTACTGCTGGGCAGCGCCGCGCTGTCGGCAATTGCCGGAGTGGCCTATGGCGACTTCAACTGGGCGGTGCTGACCACCTTTATGCTGGCGGCCTGGGTGCTGCTGGCCGGGGTGCGTGACATCGGTGACAAAACCCGTCACAAGGGCTTGATCAAAGGCGTGCGCAGCCTGACCCGCAGCTACTGGGGCATGCAGATTGCCCACCTGGGTATCGCCGTGTGTGCGCTGGGGGTGGTGTTGTCGAGCCAGCACAGTGCCGAGCGCGACTTGCGCCTGGCACCGGGCGAGCCGATGGAGCTTGGCGGTTATCACTTTATTTTTGAAGGCGCCAAGCACTTCCAGGGTCCGAACTTTACGTCTGACAAAGGCACCGTGCGTGTCATCCGCAATGGCAAGGAAGTCAGCGTACTGCACCCGGAAAAACGCCTCTACACGGTGCAGAACTCGATGATGACCGAAGCCGGGATCGACGCCGGTTTCACCCGTGACCTCTATGTTGCTCTGGGTGAGCCCCTGGACAACGGCGCCTGGGCTGTGCGGGTGCATGTGAAACCGTTTGTGCGCTGGATCTGGTTTGGCGGTCTGCTCACAGGCTTTGGTGGATTGCTGGCAGCGATGGATCGTCGCTACCGGGTCAAGGTGAAAAGCCGCGTGCGTGAAGCATTGGGCATGACAGGAGCCACGGCATGAGACGTTGGTTGATGCTGGTCCCGCTGGCCGTTTTTCTCGGTATGGCGTGGTTTCTCTACCGGGGCTTGTATCTGGACCCGACCGAGCTGCCGTCGGCGATGATCGACAAGCCGTTCCCGGCCTTCAGCCTGCCTTCGGTGGAGGGGGACAAAACCCTCACCGAAGCTGACCTCAAGGGCAAGCCTGCGCTGGTCAACGTGTGGGCCACCTGGTGCATTTCATGCCGGGTCGAGCACCCGGTGCTGACCAAACTGGCCGATCAGGGTGTACTGATCTACGGCGTGAACTACAAAGACGTCAACGAAGATGCGAAGAAGTGGCTTAAGGATTTCCACAACCCTTATCAGCTGGACATCAACGACGCAGACGGCTCCCTGGGCCTGAATCTGGGCGTGTACGGCGCTCCTGAGACATTCCTGATCGACAGCAAGGGCATCATCCGCCACAAGTTTGTCGGCGTGATCGACGAGACCGTGTGGCGTGAGCAGCTTGCGGGTAAATATCAGGCACTGGTTGACGAGGCCAAACCATGAAGCGCTGGCTAGCCGCCGTGGTTTTCGGTTTGACCCTGACCGGGGTTGCCCATGCCGCCATCGATACCTACGAGTTTGCCAACGACGCCGAGCGCGACCGTTTTCGTGAGCTGACCAAGGAACTGCGCTGCCCCAAGTGTCAGAACCAGGACATCGCCGACTCCAACGCCCCTATTGCCACCGACCTGCGCCGCGAGATCTATCGCATGCTCGGTGAAGGCAAGGACAACCAGCAGATCCTCGATTTCATGGTCGCCCGCTACGGCGATTTCGTGCTCTATAAACCGGCCCTGACCCGCAAGACCGCAGTGCTCTGGTTTGGCCCGCTGGCCCTGCTGGTGGGCGGTCTGGTGGTGATTGGCGTCATCGTCGGGCGCCGTCGACGTACAGAGCAGACCGAAGGTTCGGACACACTTTCTGCCGAGGAGCGCAAGCGCCTCGACACTTTGCTGGATAAAACCAAAGATGATTGATTTCTGGCTCGCAGCAGGCTTGCTGCTACTGATAGCCCTCAGCTTTTTATTGATCCCGGTATTGCGCGGGCGCCGTGCCCAGCGCGAAGAAGACCGTACCGCTTTGAACGTTGCCTTGTATCAAGAGCGGGTGGCCGAGTTGCAAGCCCAGCGCGAAGAGGGCGTGTTGACCGCTGAACAGTTCGAAACCGGCCGCGCCGAAGCGGCCCGCGAATTGCTCGCGGACACCGAAGGTGTGGCGCCGGGGCGGGTGTCCAGTCTGGGCAAGGCCATTCCGTTGTTGGCCGCAGTGCTGGTGCCGGTGCTGGGCTTGAGCCTGTACCTGCATTTTGGTTCCAGCGACAAGGTCGAATTGACCCGCGAGTTCTCCCAGCCGCCGCAATCCCTTGAAGAAATGGTCGCGCGCCTTGAGCGTGCCGCGGCTGCGCAACCTGACTCGGCCGAAGGCCTGTACTTCCTGGGCCGTGCCTATATGGCACAAAACCGTCCTGCGGATGCGGCCAGGGTGTTCGAACGCGCGGCCAACCTGGCCGGTCGTCAGCCCGAGTTGCTGGGCCAGTGGGCACAGGCGCAGTACTTTGCCGACGATAAAAAGTGGAGCGACAAAATCCAGGCGCTGACCGATGAAGCCTTGAAGGCCGACCCGAAGGAAGTCACCAGCCTGGGCCTGCTGGGCATCGCCGCCTTCGAGGACCAGCGCTTTGAACAGGCCATTGGCTACTGGCAACGGTTGATGACCGAACTGCCCGAAGGCGACGCCTCCCGCGCGGCGCTGGAAGGCGGTATTGCCAAGGCCCGTGAGCAACTGCAGGCCCGCGGCGGCAAGGTTGAAACTGCACCTGTGGCCAAGGCGATGGCCTCGATCAAGGTCAACGTGGATCTGGCCGATGCGGTCAAGGCCAGCGCCTTGCCGGGTGATAGCGTGTTTATCTTTGCCCGTGCGGTCTCCGGCCCGCCGGCACCGTTGGCGGTCAAGCGCGTGACTGTGGCGGACCTGCCGATCACGGTTGAGCTGGGCGATGTCGACGCAATGATGCCGCAATTGAAACTGTCCAACTTTCCTGAAGTCCAATTAATGGCACGCATCTCCCGTGCTGGCCAGCCAACAGCAGGCGAGTGGGTAGGGCGCATCCAGCCGCTGTCCAGCAGCACTCGGGAGCTGCAACAACTGACCATCGACAGCCCGGATAAATAAATGCCCCGAATGTGGTAGCGGGCTTGCTCGCGATGCAGACGACGCGGTCCTCCAGTGAATCCGCATTGATTGAATCGCGAGCAAGTCCGCCGCCACAGGGGGTCTTAGCTGACTTACAAGAGAAGCCGCCATGGCCGTATTCGCCCGTATCACCTTGCTCGCGCTAGCTCTAGGCCTGAGCGCCTGTGCGGTTCAACAGCCTTACGAACCGCCTGCGCCAACAACGCCGATGCCGCAGCCGACACCCCAGCCCTCGGGCAAGCCCCTGCCGGACATGCCGATTCCCAAGGCGCCAAAACCGTTGCCGCGCACCTCGGCGACCTTTGCGCCGCCGCCGGGCGGGCCTAGCCACTGGGATGCGCGTCTGGGCGTGTATGTGCTGGATAACCAGACCAACGTCTTCTACCGCCAGCGCGCCTACTACCGCTGGGACAACGGCTGGAGCCGCGCGGTGAGCCCCAACGGGCCGTGGGAAGAGACCGATATCAGCGGCGTACCGCCGGGGTTGAGTCGGCAGTTCAAGTAAAGCCAAGCGGCGACCTTCGGGTCGCCGTTTTGGTTTGGGGCTGTGGTTAAAACGCCGCCTTGCCCACCGATGCACCACCATCGACAAACAGCGTCTGGCCGGTAATAAAACCGCTGCTCTCAGACAGTAGAAAGGCAATCGCCGAGGCGATTTCTGCGGGCTGGCCCAGACGTGCCATTGGCACGCCTGCCAGATAGCGTGCTTCGCCCGCGGAGCCGGGCGGGTTGTTGGCGCGGAACAGCTTCGTCTCGGTCGGGCCGGGGGCCACGGCGTTTACGGTTATGCCTGTTTGTGCCAGTTCCAGTGCCCAGGAGCGGGTAAAGCTGACCAGCGCCGCCTTGGCTGCGGCATAGGCCGTACGCTGGGTGATGCCGAGTACGGTCAGGCTGGAAATATTCACGACTCGCCCCCAGCCCCGGCTGCGCATGCCGGGCAATAACGCCTGGGTGGCCTGCAGCGCCGAATGCAGGTTAACTCGCATGACGTCATCGAATGCATCCAGATCAATTTCGCCCAATGCTTGCGGGCGCACCAGGCCGACGTTGTTGACCAGCCCGTCGAAGGCGAAACGTTCGCTGAGTTCCTTGAGTACCTGTGCGCTGCGTTCGCGGTCGGCCAGATTAAGGGCGACCAGTGTGCCGGGGAAATCCGGGTCGTCTGCATTGCGGGCTATGCCCACCACGGTGTGGCCTGCCTGGGCCAGATGTTCGCACAACGCGCGACCGATGCCTTTGCTGGCGCCGGTGACAAGGTAGGTACGTTGGGTCATGGTGTGCTCCCTATTTAAAGACGGTGAGCATGATACCTTGGCAAGCGCTTGTGGGAGCGGGCAGGTTTGCGAGGCGCTTTTAGTGGCGGCCTGTCTCGGCCTCTTCCGGTCACCCCCTAAATCTGTATACTTCTTTTCCGTTCGTGTCAGGGCTTTGTGCATCTGATACAGGACTTATCTCCCGGCACCTTGCCGGCCATTGCTGCAAGCACCGGCTCAACGTGCTAGCGCACGCTTTGCCTTTTGACCTGGGACGCCTCTTGCGTTCCGTCACTTGCCAGCCATCACTTTGACAACCCACGGACCGCTGTCCGCTATCGCCTGCCTGTCAGGAAACCCGGGTTGTTGCACCTGCCGATTTCGGCCTTTCGTTGCGTCTGTAACGACTGTGTGCGCATAAGAAAGGAGAAAGGAATGTTCCAACTTTCCACCCTCACCGTGTTGCTGCTTCTGTTCTGTTTTTATGGCCTGACCTTTTTGGTGTCGTTGCGCGTGGGGCGCAAGGACGAAAACGTCGACGGCTATATGGTCTCCAATAACTCCATCGGCTTTGGCATGTCGGCCGCCAGCATGACGGCCACCTGGATCTGGGCCGCTTCCTTTTACGCCGCCGCCAGTGCGGGCTACAAGTTTGGTCTCTCGGGGGCGTTGCACTATGGCTTCTGGGGCGCGCTGATGATTCTGTTTATCTACCCCTTTGGCCGGCGTTTCCGGCAACTGGCGCCCAAGGCCCACACCCTGGCGGAGATCATGCACGCACGGCACGGGCGTTCCAGCCAGATGATTCTGGCGGGCTCCAATATCGTCGGCAGTCTGATCAGCCTGATGGTCAATTTCACCGCCGCCGGGGCACTGGTCGCGGTGCTTTCGCCGCTGAGCTTTACCCATGGTGTGCTTATCGCCGGTGTCGGGATTCTGACTTACACCATCTGGTCAGGGTTTCGCTCATCGGTGCTTACTGATTTCGGCCAGCTATTCGCCATGATCTTCGCTGCGGTGGTGATTATTCCGATTATTTTCTTCCAGTTGGGCGGCCCTGAAATCTTCGCCCAGGGCATGCCGAGGATCACCCCCGAGCAAGCCAGCTTCTATTCGAAAACCGCGATTCTGGAGCAGGGCGCACCTTACTTCGTGGCCGTGCTGGCCTACGCCATTGGTAACCAGACCATCGCCCAGCGGCTGTTTGCCGTGCGTGAAGACTTGATGAAGTCGACATTCGTCACCGCCACCATCGGTTATGCCTCGATTGTGATCGGGCTGGGCATGCTGGGGTTTCTGGCCCTGCTGGCAGGTATCGAGCCGCAGGATGGCGACCTCAATAACCTGATCCCGCAAATGGCCTCGACCTACTTGCCGCCGTTTGCGGTGGGGCTGTTTTTCATCATGGTGATCGGTTCGCTGTCGTCCACGGCGGATTCCGACCTGTCCGCCTTGTCGGCGCTGGTGATGACTGACGTGTATGGCAAGAACATAGCCAAGGGCAAACCCAATCCAAAAACCATGTTGTTTGTCGGGCGCCTGACCATGGTGCTGGCAACCATGCTGGCGATGATTTTTGCCAGCATGAAACTCGATATCCTGACCATGCTGATTTTTGTCGGCGCGCTATGGGGCGCGATTGTCTTTCCTGTTATTGCCAGCCTGTATTGGCAGCGGATTACCAACGCGGCCTTTACCAGTGCAGCGATTGCCGGGTTTGTGATGTTTTTGGTCGCCCGCTTCGAATTGTTGCAGATGCAAGGTGCGGTGGCGCTGTTCTTCGAACTCTGTGCCTCGATCGGCGGCGGGGTGGTGATTGGCCTGATGGCGTTCGGCTTTTTTGGCAAGCGCGTGGGCTTTGTGATGGGCGGATTGGCGTTCTTGGTACTGGCGCCATTCGCGTTCGGTTTTCTCCGCGATTACCCGGTGTTGCTCAGTTCATTGACCGCTTACGGTGTCAGCACCGTGGTGTGTGTGCTGGTGAGCTTGCTGGCCAATGAAACCTTTGATTTTGACTGTATCAACGAACGTGTTGTGGCCTTCCACCACACCGTCGAACCTGCCACTGAAAAAGGAGCCACCCCATGTCCAGTTTCGCTTTGACCCTGTATGTCCTGATCTGGCCGGCCATTGCCGGGGCCGTAATGTTGACCCTGTGCGTCAGCCTGTGGCGCGATATGCGCAAGGCCAAGCGTGAGGGTACGGATCTGGTCTGAATGTTTGATGGGGTAGCCGCTGCCTCGCCAGCGGCTACGCAAATTGTGTAGGGTGCTTGCTGATCACTATCAGGAGCCGGTCATGCGCCCATTCGAATTCAAGCAAGTTGACGTTTTCAGCAGCGTTGCCCTCAAGGGCAACCCGGTGGCCGTGGTGTTGAATGCCGACAGCCTGAGTGACACGCAAATGGCCGACTTTGCGCGCTGGACCAATCTGAGTGAAACCACTTTTGTGCTCAAACCGCAAAACCCTGATGCCGATTACCGCCTGCGAATTTTTACCACTCTCAACGAGCTGCCTTTTGCTGGCCACCCTACGCTGGGCAGTTGCCACGCCTGGCTGGAAGCCGGCGGCGTGCCCCGTGGTCAAGAGATCGTGCAGGAGTGCGCCGCGGGGTTGATCCGTCTTCGTCGCCAGGCCGGGCAACTGGCTTTTACTGCACCGCCCCTGTTGCGTACGGGTGCTGTTGAGGGGGATTTGCTGCAGCGTATCTGCCGTGGCCTGGGCATCGAGGCGCAGGCGGTGGTGCAGGCGCGTTGGGTCGATAATGGCCCGGGCTGGGTGGCGTTGATGTTGCGTGACCGTGAGCAGGTGCTGGCTTTAGAGCCCGATTACTCGCAGTTGCTCGGACTGTCGATCGGTGTGGTTGCCCCCTGGCAGCCTGAACTCGATGGCGACGAGGCGCAGTTTGAAGTGCGCGCATTCTGTGCCGGCGAGGGCATGCCCGAAGATCCGGTGACCGGTAGCCTGAATGCCGGGCTGGCGCAGTGGCTGATCGGCGCAGGCCTTGCCCCGGCGCATTATGTGGCCAGCCAGGGTACGGCAATGGGGCGGGCAGGGCGGGTGTCGATCGAGCAGATCGGCGAGGATATCTGGGTGGGCGGCCCGGCGGTGACCTGTATTAGCGGGCAATTGACGCTCTGAGCCTCATGCCCCTTTTGCTTTCACCGCCCGCTTGGGTCTGGCCTTGCCCGTAGCGGCCTTGCGTTTCTTCTTCCAGGCTGGCGCCGCACCGGCCGGGCTGGCCGGACCGCTGATCGTCATGGTCATGGCGCTGCAACGTTCGATATGTTTGCTCATCCACGCCGCCTGTTTGGCGACGAATACGTCGAGGGTCATTTCGCCGCTTTGCACCATGTCCAGCGCCTGCTCCCAGATGGCCGTGGTGCCGGGGTCGGCAATGGCGCGCGGTACCGCGTCGATCAGGCTAAAGGCGGGGGCGGTCGCCGCCAGGGCCTTGCCGTTTTTGCTCAGGTAACCGCGATCGAGCAAGCCCTGGATGATGCCGGCGCGGGTGGCTTCGGTGCCGATACCGGTGGTGTCCTTGAGTTTTTGCTTGAGCAGCGGGTCCTGCACCAGCTTGGCGACGTTTTTCATCGCCTTGATCAGGTCGCCTTCGGTGAACGGCTTGGGCGGCTGGGTCCACAAGTCCTTGAGGTTGACCGCGGCAATCGCGCAGTCCAGCCCTTCGCGCAATAACGGCAGGGGCTGTGGAGCAGGGGCTTCGCGACCTTTGGCCGGGGCCAGTGCTTCGGGCAGGGCGCGCTTCCAGCCGGGCTCGACGATCTGCTTGCCGACGGCCCGCAGGTTTTGCCCTGCACAATCAAAGTCGGCCTGGGTGCGGTCGTATTCATGGTTGGGCAGAAACTGCGCGAGGTAGCGTGCGCGAATCAGCGTATATACCGCGCGATGTTTGCCGCTCAGGCGTTCAATATTCTTTGCAGCAGCTGTAGGAATGATGCCGTGGTGGGCGCTGACTTTTGCGTCGTTCCAGGCCCGTGAACGGCGCTGCGGGTCCAGATGGCTGGCCAGTGGTGCCAGTGACGGATCGGCCTGCTGCAAGGCGCTGAGAATCGACGCGGCTTCGCCGTGCTGGCTCTGTGGCAAGTAGCCGCAATCGCTGCGCGGATAGGTGACGACCTTGTAGGTTTCGTACAGGGCCTGGGCAATATCGAGGGTTTCCTGGGCGCCGAGGCCGAGCTTTTTTGAACACACTTCCTGCAGCGTGCCCAGATCGAACGGCAATGGCGCGACTTCACGCATGCGCTCGGTGCGCAGCTTGATCACCCGGGCGCTGCTGGCGTTTTGCATTGCACTTGCGGCCTGTTGGGCATGGGCCGGGTTGAGGCAGCGGTCCTGGTCGTCGCAGGTGTCGGGATCGGCCCGCCATTGCGCGGTGAATAACTGCCCGTCGTGCCTGAGCTGTACGTCTATGGCCCAGTAGGCCACGGGGATAAAGTCGCTGATGCTGCGATCACGATCGACCACCAGCCGCAGCGTAGGGGTCTGCACACGGCCCACTGGCAATACGCCTTGATAGCCCGACTGGCGGCCGAGCAGGGTAAACAGGCGGCTCATGTTCATGCCGATCAACCAGTCGGCCCGCGAGCGGCCGAGGGCCGAATGATAGAGGTTGAAGGTTTCGCTGCCGGGCTTGAGCGCAGCCAGGGCCTTGCGGATCGAGGCGTCGTCCAGGGCCGACAGCCACAGGCGCTGGATGGGGCCGCGGTAGCGGCAGTGCTCGACCAGTTCGCGGGCAATCATCTCGCCTTCGCGGTCGGCGTCGGTGGCGATGACCAGTTCTGTGGCTTCACCGAGCAGGCGCTTGACGGCCTTGAACTGGCTGGCGGTCTTGGGTTTGACGCGCATTTTCCATTTTTCCGGAATGATCGGCAGGTCAGCCAGTAGCCAGCGCTTGTAGCGCTCATCGTAGGCGTCGGGCGGGGCGGTTTCGAGCAGGTGACCGATGCACCAGGTGACGGTGGCATTGGCGCCCACCCAGCAGCCATCACCGCGGCGGCTGGCACCGAGCACGGCGGCAATATCTTTGGCCTGGGAGGGTTTTTCACACAGAAACAGCCGCATCGCTCAACTCATTCACGCATCGCAGAAGATGCACAGCATGGGCAGAGACAGGCGCGAGAGCAAGTTTTTTTACTGTTGATATGTACAGGCTTTTGCAGGTGCTGCAAAACCTGGGGGAGCTGGCTTGCCTGCGATGCAGGCGAGGGGGGCAGTCAGGCGTACCGGGGGCATCCCTTCGCGAGCAAGCCCGCTCCCACAATGGAAGGCGGGCTTGCAACCGGACAGGGGATTATTGCGCGTTGTAGATCTGGTCGAACACGCCACCGTCGTTGAAGTACTTTTTCTGCACGTCGCGCCAGTCGCCGAAGGTTTTTTCAACCGACAGGAAGTCGACTTTCGGAAAACGGTCGTTGTACTTGGCGAGAATTGCCTGGTCACGCGGGCGCAGGTAGTTTTTAGCAGCGATTTCCTGGCCTTCAGGCGACCACAGGTACTTGAGGTAGGCTTCGGCCGTGGCGCGGGTGCCTTTTTTGTCGACCACTTTGTCCACTACCGTCACAGGCGGCTCGGCTTCTGCCGATACGCTCGGGTAGATCACTTCGAACTGGTCGCGACCAAATTCACGGGCGATCATTTCCGCCTCGTTTTCGAACGTCACCAGCACATCGCCGATCTGATTGGTCATAAAGGTGGTGGTGGCTGCACGACCGCCGGTATCAAGCACTGGAGCCTGCTTGAACAACTTGGCCACAAAGTCCTTGGCCTTGGTTTCGTCACCGCCGTTTTTGAGTACATAGCCCCAGGCCGACAGGAAGGTGTAGCGGCCGTTACCCGAGGTTTTCGGGTTGGGTACGATGACCTGTACGCCGTCCTTGAGCAGGTCGGGCCAGTCTTTCAGAGCCTTGGGGTTGCCCTTGCGCACGATGAAAACGGTGGCCGAGGTAAACGGTGCGCTGTTGTCCGGCAGGCGGGTGACCCAGTTTTCCGGGACCAGATGGCCGTTGTCGGCCAGGGCATTGATGTCGGTGGCCATGTTCATGGTGATCACGTCCGCGGGCAAGCCATCTATGACCGAGCGGGCCTGTTTGCTGGAACCACCAAATGACATTTGTACGTTGAGCTTTTCGCCGTTGTGCTCTTGTGCCCAGTGCTTCTGGAAGGCTGCGTTGTAGTCTTTGTAGAAATCACGCATCACATCGTAGGACACGTTTAGCAGTGGCGGTGGGGTCGCTGCACTCGCGACGCTGCCAAGGGCCAGGCCAGCGGCCAGAATTGAGGCACTAAAGAGTTTTTTCACTGCGCATTCCTTGTTATAGGGAGCAATAAGGGCAAATTGCCAGTAACTATAGCGACTGTCGCATAGTCCTTAAAAGATTAAAAAGTGCTGTGGTTATGCTTTTTTCGTAAAAAGAGCATTGCCGCACCGTGAACAAAAAGACGCCGATTGTTCGTGAGTGTTCTTTTTGCAGGTCGGGCAGTCGTGCTTGAGTTGCTCGCCACGCATGGCGTTGGCCAATTCGGCAGTGAAGATGCCGGTGGGCACGGCAATGATCGAGTAGCCGGTGATCATCACCATCGCCGAGATCACTTGCCCCAGTACGGTTTTGGGCACTATGTCACCAAAACCCACAGTCGTCAGGGTGACAATGGCCCAATAGATACTTACCGGAATACTGGTAAAGCCGTTTGCAGGCCCTTCGACCACATACATCAGACTGCCGAACACCGTAACCAGGGTGGAGACGCTGACCAGGAACACGATGATTTTTTGCTTGCTGCCGCGCAGCGCCGAGAGCAGATAGTTGGCCTGGCTCAGGTAGGGGCGCAGCTTGAGGATACGAAAAATCCGCAACATGCGAATGATGCGGATGATCAACAGGTACTGCGCGTCGCTGTAATAGATCGCCAGAATCCCCGGCACAATGGCCAGCAAATCCACCAGGCCGTAGAAGCTGAAGGCGTAACGCAGAGGTTTGGGCGAGCAATACAGACGCAGGCCGTATTCCACGGCGAATACAAAGGTGAAACCCCACTCGATATAGGCCAGCAGTTTGGCGTAGTCGCGGTGAATGCTGTTGATGCTGTCGAGCACCACGACCACCAGGCTGCACAGGATGATCAGCAGCAGGGCGGTGTCGAAACGCCGCCCCGCCGGGGTATCGGCCTGAAAGACCATCACATACAAGCGCTGGCGCCAGTCATTGTTATCCATGCAGGTTGCTCGATGCCCAAAGGTCAGAAGGTTCGAGTATTAACGCTCAATGCGCAACCTGCATTGTTCTTGTGCAGGGTGCAGGATGCGCACACTGGCGTGCACCAGCCAGCATCCGAGGATAAAGGGTGCGGTCAGGGGGGCGAGGCCCAGGGCAATAAAGCCCGGGGTGATCAGCAAGGTCACGATAATCCCCGCCACGGGCAGCCAGGGACGCCGTGCTTGCTGACTCAGGGCCAATGCGGCGAGTGCAGGGTTGTAGCCGGCCAGGCCGTCCAGTGCAGCCGCGCTGTCCTGTTGATACAAGGCAAACAGCATACCGGTCAGTGAACCGGTGATGGCCCATAGTGCCGCGCGCCAGTTGCTCAGCCACAGGCCGATCACAATCAGCAACCCGGCCAGCGGGTGTGGCAGCAGCATGACCTGGGCAATGCCCTTGAACAGCCCCTGTGCCAGTGTGAGGCCATTGACGGCCTGGGTGTGGTCCATGGCTTGTGCAGGCGGGTTGGTCAGGTGCAGCAGGATCCAGCCAATACCCGCAAACGGCGCGGTGTAGGCCAGCAGGCTTTGCCCGGGGGTGGCGCGCTTGAGCCACTGATGCACGAGCATCGTACTCAGTCCGGCACTGGCAATGATCAGCAAGGGCAACAGGGCAGAACATTCAAGCTGGTGGCTTATCAGCAAGCCCAGCAAGATACCGTTGTAGCTGTACAGACCCGCCTGGCGTTCGGCCTTGGGATAGTCGCGCCGTTGCGCGGTGAGGAGCCCGGCAATACCGCCGAGCAAGGCGCCACCGAGCAGGGTGGGGGCACTGATCAGAATGGCCAGCAGGCACAGCACGCCGCACAGAGGATGACGCTGGAGGAAGATCTGGCCGAAACCGGCGCACAGGGCCGTCGCCCAGTCGGGGCAGGGGTTTGAACTCATGATTGTTACCTGGTAGTCGCAGCCGAGGCACGAAGGCTGCGAGCTCTTGATTGGCTCCCTGCATGATCAAGAACTCGTAGCCTTCGTGCCTCGGCAGCGACTACAGGTAGTGCGGTCTCCCCAAAAAGGGCAGACCGGTGGGCTTACTTGTCGCGAATCGAGAAGTTGGCCATGTGTTCCAGGCCCTTGATCAGCGCCGAGTGGTCCCAGTTGCTGCCACCGATGGCCGCGCAGGTGCTGAACACTTGCTGGGCATTGGCGGTGTTGGGCAGGTTGATCCCCAGCTCACGGGCACCGGCCAGGGCCAGGTTGAGGTCTTTTTGATGCAGGCTGATACGGAAGCCCGGGTCAAAAGTGCCCTTGATCATGCGCTCGCCGTGCACTTCGAGGATTTTCGAGGAGGCAAAGCCACCCATCAGCGCTTCGCGAACCTTGGCCGGGTCAGCGCCGTTTTTCGCGGCAAATACCAGGGCTTCGGCCACGGCCTGGATATTCAGGGCGACGATGATCTGGTTGGCTACCTTGGCGGTTTGACCGTCGCCATTGCCGCCCACCAGGGTGATGTTCTTGCCCATGCTCTGCAGCAGCGGCAGGGCGCGGGCGAAGGTTTTTTCGTCACCGCCGACCATGATGCTCAGTGAGCCGGCCTTGGCGCCAACTTCACCGCCGGATACCGGCGCGTCGAGGTACTGAGCACCCTTGGCGTTGATTTTTTCGGCGAACGCTTTGGTGGCCGTAGGCGAGATCGAACTCATGTCGATCACCACCTTGTTCGGGCTCAGGCCCGCGGCGATGCCGTCTTCACGAAACAGCACATCCTCAACCTGAGGGGTATCCGGCACCATGACGATGATGAATTCGGCTTCCTGGGCCACTTCTCGCGGGCTGGCCAGGGC
>NZ_WIVQ01000066.1:0-25039 GCF_009600545.1 Pseudomonas sp. FSL R10-1339
GCCCATGGCCACGCGCTGCTGCTGGCCACCGGACAGCTGGCCGGGCTTGCGCGTCAGCAGGTGCTCGATCTGCAGCAGTTTGGACACCCGCGCCACTTCTTCGTCAATGGCCGCCGCACTCATCTTGCGAATCTTCAGGCCGAAGGCAATGTTGTCGCGTACATTCATGGTCGGGTACAGCGCGTAGGACTGAAACACCATGGCGATGTCACGGTCCTTGGGGCTCATGCCGCTGATATCGGCATCGTCCACCAGAATCGCCCCGCCACTGATGCTCTCAAGACCGGCGATGCAGTTCATCAGGGTTGATTTGCCGCAGCCCGAAGGCCCCACCAGAATCAGGAACTCGCCGTCATCGATTTTCAGCTCGATGTTTTTCAGCGTGTCGGGCAAACCCTTGCCGTAGGATTTATTTACGTTGCGTAATTCTAGAGTCGCCATGCCTTACCCCTTGACCGCGCCGGACGTCAGCCCGCGCAGAAAATACTTGCCCGCAAAGATGTAGACCAGCAGCGTCGGCAGCCCCGCAATCATGGCCGCAGCCATGTCCACGTTGTATTCCTTGGCGCCGGTGCTGGTATTGACCAGGTTGTTGAGCGCCACCGTAATCGGCTGCGCATCGCCACTGGCAAACACCACACCAAACAGAAAGTCGTTCCAGATTTGAGTGAACTGCCAGATCAGGCAGACCATGACGATGGGCACCGACATCGGCAGCAGGATGCGCCCGAAAATAGTGAAAAAGCCCGCACCGTCCAGACGCGCAGCCTTGACCAGCGCATCCGGGATACTCACGTAGTAGTTGCGGAAAAACAGCGTGGTAAAGGCCAGACCGTAGACCACATGCACCAGCACCAGGCCGGTGGTGGTGTTGGCCAGCCCCAGTTTGCCGATGGTGAACGAGGCCGGCAGCAACACCGTCTGAAACGGCAGGAAGCAGCCAAACAACAGCAGGCCGAAAAACAGCTGCGAGCCGCGAAAACGCCACATCGACAGGACATAACCGTTCATGGCGCCGATAAAGGTCGAAATCAGGACCGCTGGCACGGTGATTTTCACCGAGTTCCAGAAATACCCGCCCACCGTGTCCCAGGCCTTGATCCAGCCGATACCGTCGATCACTTGCGGCCAGCTCAGCAGGTTGCCGGTGCGGATGTCTTCCGGGGTTTTGAAACTGGTAAGCAGCATCACCACCAGCGGCACCAGATACACCGCCGCCGCAAGGATCAGGGTGGCGTAGATCGCCACACGGCTGAAGGTAAAACGCTGAGCATTAATCATGGCGTTTGTTCCTCAGCTCGGAATACAGATACGGCACGAGAATGGCCAGAATCGCGCCCAGCATCATGATCGCGCTGGCAGAACCGATGCCCATTTGCCCACGGCTGAAAGTAAAGGAGTACATGAACATCGCAGGCAGATCCGAGGAGTAGCCAGGGCCACCGGCAGTCATCGCTGACACCAGGTCGAAGCTCTTGATGGCAATGTGCGCCAGGATCATGAAGGCGCTGAAAAACACCGGTCGCAGGCTCGGCAGGACAATGCGCAAGTAGATGGTCGGCAAGTTTGCGCCGTCGACCTGAGCGGCACGAATGATCGACTGATCAACCCCGCGCAACCCGGCCAGAAACATCGCCATGACAAATCCGGAGGCCTGCCATACCGCCGCGATCACCAGGCAGTAGACCACCCGGTCCTGATCCAGCAGCCAGTCAAAGCGAAAGCCTTCCCAGCCCCAGTCACGAAGCATTTTATCCAGCCCCAGGCCCGGGTTGAGCAGCCATTTCCAGGCCGTACCGGTGACGATCATGGAGAGCGCCATCGGGTACAGGTAGATGGTGCGGATAAAACCTTCCTTGCGAATCCGCTGGTCGAGCAGAATCGCCAGGAACACGCCAATCACCAGGCTGATGACGATAAACATGCCACCAAACACCGCCAGGTTCTTGCTCGCAACCCACCAGCGGTCATTGGCCATCAAGCGCGCATATTGCTGCAGGCCGACCCACTGGTAGCTGGGCATAAAACTGGAGTTGGTGAACGACAGCAGGAACGTCCAAAAAATGTAGCCATAAAAGCCCACCAATACGATCAGCATGCTCGGCGCCAAAACCAGCTTGGGCAACCAGCGCTGCAGCGCATCAAAGGGCGAGGCCTTGCTGAACACAGCCACGGAACTCATCGAAATACTCCCGGCAGGGTATGCCGGCATCCGCCAATGCAGATGCCGCACAACCAGGGACAAGGGGGGAGCCACGCGCAAGGCGTGGCGGGTCAGCTCAACGAATTACTGTGCCGACTTGATGGCCGAATAGAGCTTTTTCCCGGCAGTGGCCGGATCAGCACTCTTGTCGCTCATAAAGTTGCTTACAGTGTCGAAAATAGCGCCCTGTACCGCCAGCGAGGTGGCCATGTTATGCGCCATGCTCGGCAACTGACCGTGGGTTTTGCCCGCTTCGGCAAAATCCTTGGCCGAGGCCTGGGCACAGCTGTCGAACTTGCTCATGTCCAGGTCACTGCGTACCGGGATCGAGCCTTTGTTCTGGTTGAACACGTACTGGAATTCGGGTTCAAGGGCGACTTTGGCCACGTCGTTTTGCGCGGCGATATTGCCCGGCGTGTTGTTTTTCGCCGAGAGCTTGAACATTGCCAGTGAGTCGATGTTGTAGGTAAAGCTGCCCTGGGTGCCCGGAAACGGCACGCATTCGAAATCAGTACCGGCCTTTTTGCCCGCAGCAGCCCATTCGCTTTTCGCCCAGTCACCCATGATCTGCATGCCGGCCTTGCCGTTGATCACCTTGGCCGCTTCCAGGTTCCAGTCCTGGCCGGTGCCGTCAGGGTCCATATAGCCCTGGAGTTTTTTCAGTTTGCTGAACACTTCAGCCATCTGCGGGCCGGTGAGGGTTTTCTCATCAAGATCGACGAACGCTTTTTTATAGCCTTGCGGGCCCATGACGCTCAGCACCAGGTCTTCAAAGACCGTGCTGTCCTGCCACGGCTGGCCGCCGTGGGCCAGGGGAATAAAGCCCGCTGCCTTGAGCTTGTCGCCCGCAGCAAAGAGTTCGTCAAGGGTAGTGGGCGCCTTGTCGATACCGGCCTTTTTGAATACTTCAGGGTTGATCCACAACCAGTTCACCCGGTGAATATTCACCGGTACCGCCACGTAATGGCCGTCGTACTTCATGGTGTCGGATACGGTCTTGGACAGCATGCCATCCCAGTTGTTGGCCTTGGACACCTCATCGAGGTTGGTCAACAAACCCAGTGCGCCCCACTCCTGCAAGTCCGGGCCCTTGATCTGCGCCGCTGATGGCGGGTTGCCGGAGACGGCGCGGGTTTTCAGCACGGTCATGGCCGCAGCACCGCCACCGCCTGCTACAGCGCTGTCCTGCCAGGTATAACCGTCTTTTTCGATCAGTTTTTTCAGCACATCAACCGCTTTGGCTTCACCGCCGGAGGTCCACCAATGCACCACTTCAACCGTGCCTTTGGAATCGGCAGGGGCGGCAGCATAAGCACCCAGGGGGAACAGTGTGGCAAGCGAAATGACAACGGCGAGGCGATTGAATGAATTCATGTCGAGACCTTTCTTGTTGTTATAGCTGTGCAAGTCTTTTGCTTGCGCTGCTAGAGAGTGTATCCATCGCAAACTGCCTGCACGTAACGAACAGACGCCGAAATGTCACAACCTGGTGACATGGCGGACGAGGTGATTGTTCTGTTCCAAAGATCTTTCAACAGTGCTTAAGCCCGTATTCCTCTGGGCACTTAAGCTGCGCCTATCGATACATAAGGTATTTTCTGCGTTGCATGTAGGACGGATCCCGAAGTCGTTTTCCCACGTTGAACCTGCAAAAAACTTCAGCGAGGCTGCAACACTTCGCCACAATTCAAGAACGGATGCCGGCCCCCCCCATCAGGAGATGAGTTTCATGCCAAAACAGCGCGCAACGCCCCAGAATCACTGTTTTATCAGCCAGCTACTGGACCCGGACGGCACCCCCTGCGCCTGGAAGCTGGACATTCGGCGCTCGGGGAAAGTACATGTCCACTGTTTCAATTTCACCGACTACGCGGATCAGGCTGCTGCCCTGGAGGCCGCTGAGACCATGCGTAACCAACTGGTACTCAAAATGCCCCTGGCGTTCTCTTATGAAAACCGTCAGCGCCTTATGCCGCACAACACCAGCGGTCATCCAGGGGTGTACCGGGTCCGCTCCAACCAGATCGACTACTGGCGTGCAACAACCCGCATTCACGGCTACAACCTGAGCAAGAGCTTTCGCGTTGACCGGCATGGCGATGACGAGGCCAAACGCCTGGCGCTACAAGAGCGTCAGAGGCAACTGACTCTGTGCAATGAGCCCTACGACGTGGCCATGGAAAAACTGCAACAGCACTTCGGCCAGACCAGCAGGCGCGTGCGTGAGAACCGTATCAACGCCGCCATGAACAGCGACCACCCGCCCAGCCCCACCCTTGCAAAGCCTTCGGACAGCAACCTGGAACCCCTGTTGCCCATCAGCCCCGAGCAGGCGACCCTGTCGATCAATCGCCATTTCGCGGCAAGTGCAAAGTAACCCGCAGGCCGCCGGCCCGCAGGTTCTGCAAACTGACTTCACCGCCATGGCTATGGGCGATGCTGCGTGCAATCCCCAATCCCAGCCCGTAGCCCTGCTGCTGCCCGGCCAGGCGAAAGTGCGGTTCGAATACCTGCTCAAGACGCTGCTCGGGTACGCCCGGCCCCTCATCGTCAACCGTGAGGACAAAGGCCTGCTCATTGTCATCAATACGCAAATGCGCGTAGTGGCCGTACTTGAGCGCGTTATCGATCAGGTTGCCCATGCAGCGCCGCAGCGCCAGGGGTTTACCATAGTAAGGTCTGACAGCCCGGCCCTGCAGCGTTACGCGGCCGTTACCCTGGGGCAGCAGGTAAGGCTCGATCAGGCAGTCAAGCAACTGGTTCAAGTCCACGGCTTCGATGTTTTCGTGAATATCGGTGTCTTTCACACATTGCAGCGCCCCTTTGACCAGCATTTCCAGCTCGTCCAGATCACGGCCGAATTTGTATTGCAGTTGTTCGTCTTCGAGCAGCTCGACCCGCAGGCGCAAGCGGGTAATGGGCGTGCGCAAATCATGGGAGATGGCACTGAACAACTGGCCGCGCTCGGTCAGATAACGACTGATGCGGGCACGCATGGTATTGAGGGCGCGCGCCACCTCGACCACTTCACTGCCGCCGCCCACCTCGACCGGCTTGACCTCGTCCTCACCCAGCGACATGTCCCGGGCCGCTCGCGCCAGACGCTTGAGCGGACGGCTTTGCCAGTGCATCAACAGACCGATGAACAACAACAGAAAAATACTGCTGAGCACGATAAACCACACCTGCAGGGCCGGCAGCCCCTCCTCTTCGAGACTGGTGTAGGGCTGGGGCAACAAGGAGGCGATATACAGCCATTCACCGGGCACCATCTGGATTTGTGTGACCAGGATCGGCGGATCGACCGGCTCCAGCGTCAGTGCAAAATGCGCCCAGGAGCGCGGTAGCTCGTCGAGTTTGAGACCGGCATTGAAAATACGCAGGTCCTGGGGGCTGACAAACTGCACCGACATCTCGACATTGGGCCCCACGGCCTCGCGCAATACCTGATCCACGGCATCCAGTACCGCCTGCTTGCGCTGGGTGGGCGGCAACACCTGCATATCCAGTGGTTTGTCGTTGAGGCTCACGACAAAACGCGTACCGCCCATGCTGCGCAGTTGATCCAGTACCAATGGGCGATAGGCCAGCGGCAGGGAACGCAGGTAGGCGACGGTGGCGTTCATCGAGTGGGCCAGGCTACGCGCGCTGTTGACCAGGCCTTCGAGTTGCGTGGTACGCAACTGCGACAACCAGATAGCACTGGACAGGGTTTGCGCCAGCAGGATCGCGAGCAAGGTCAGCAACAACATGCGTCCCAGCAGCGAACGGGGCATATGCCATTTGCCCAGGCGCTTAAAGGTCATTGCCGGACATGACCTGAGCCGCCAGCTGATAACCGCTGCCGCGGATGGTGCGGATCAGCCGTGGCGGCTTGTCAGTGTCACGCAGGCGCTGGCGCAGGCGGCTGACCGCCATGTCGACAATGCGATCAAGCGGCATCAGCTCACGCCCGCGGGTTGCATTGCCAATAGTGTCGCGGTCGAGAATCTGCTGCGGGTTATCCAGAAACAATTTGAGCAAGGCAAAATCTGCCCCCGACAAAATCACCTCTTCTCCATCGGTATGAAACAGCCGATGAGTCACGGTGTTCAGCCGCCACTCTTCAAATGCCAGCACCTCGTTGCCCGAGGTGGTAGCGACAAATTGTGCCCTGCGTAACAACGCCTTGATCCGCGCCAGCAGCTCACGGGGGCTGAAGGGTTTACCCAGGTAATCGTCGGCGCCCAGCTCAAGACCAATGATGCGATCTGCCTCGTCGGAACTGGCAGTGAGCATGATGATCGGGATCTGGGCAAAGCGCGGATGCTGACGCACCCAGCGGCACAGGCTGAAGCCGTCTTCATCGGGCAACATGACATCGAGGATCAACAGATCACTCGCCGCGCTGTCCAGCGTTTCGCGAAAACCGGCGCCATCTCCCACGGCACGCACCTGGAAACCGGCGCGGGTGAGATACAGATCAAGCAGGTCGCGAATTTCCTGGTCGTCATCGACCAGCAAAATGGATTTGCCGGGTGTGCTCACAGTGGTGTTCCTTATTGTTTTTATACGGCGATCCAAACTCTGTGGGAGCGGGCTTGCTCGCTCCCACAACAAGCCCACTCACGGAGCTTTCAGCCAAACGCCTGCTGCAACGCCACCCCGGCACCGATCAAACCCGGGTACGGCGCCGTCACCAGCCACACCGGGATACCCTTGAGGTAGTCGCTCATGCAGCCTTTGTCGGCAAAGCTGCGGGCAAAGCCGCTGGCCAGGAAGATATCGGCAAAGCGCGGAATCACCCCGCCGACGATATACACCCCGCCACGGCCACCGATGGTCAGCACATTGTTGCCCGCCACACGGCCCAGCCAGCAACTGAAATGCTCCAGCACTTGCAGCGCCACAGGGTCGCCCGCCAAAGCAGCCGCGGTAATGGCCCGGTCGCTGTCCAGTACCGGTGCATGGCCATCCACCGCACAAATCGCCCGATAGACCCGCGGCAAACCGCTGCCGCTCAAAATGCTCTCGGCGCTCACATGGCCGATTTCATTGTAGATGTGCTGCCACAACTGCACTTCACGCGGGTTGCTCATGGGCAGGTCGACATGCCCGCCCTCCCCCGGCAAGGCCATGAATTGACCCTCGCCGAGATTGAGCAAAGTGCCCACACCCAGCCCGGTGCCCGGCCCGATAACCACCGCCGGGCGCGTCGGGTCAACAACCCCCGGGCAAACCTGGCGCACATCTTCGGGTTGCAGCCGGGTCATGCCCAAGGCCATCGCGCTGAAGTCGTTGATCAGCAGCAGATTGTCGACCTGCAGCGCACGGCAGAAGGCCGAGCGGCTCAAGCGCCAATGGTTGTTGGTAAAACGAAATTCATCGCCACTCACCGGCCCGGCCACTGACAGACATACCGAGCCTACAGAGCCCGGAGCCAGTTCCAGCGTATCCAGGTAAAGCTTGATGGCATCTTCCGGGCAGGCGAAGTCTGCTGTGGGCAATACGCTGACCGAACGCAACTGGTCGTTTTCCCACAACGCAAAACGTGCGTTGGTACCGCCTATATCACCGACCAGTGCGAGCTTCATTTCAGATTTTCCAGAGACGAGGTAAAGGTGCTCGCGCCCTGCTCGGCCGAACTGAAGGCCTGACGCATAAACGCAAACAACTCACGCCCGGTGCCGACGGCATTATCCAGAGTGCCGACAGCCGGGGTGCGCGCGGCAAATTCTGCCTCATCCACCAGCAGTTGCAACGTACCTTTTACCCCATCGACGCGAATTATGTCGCCGTCCTGCACCCGCGCCAGGGCGCCGCCAATCGAAGCCTCGGGGCTCACATGAATCGCTGCTGGGATCTTCCCCGACGCGCCTGACATCCGCCCGTCGGTAATCAGCGCCACCTTGAAGCCCCGATCCTGCAACACACCCAGAAACGGCGTCATCTTGTGCAGCTCGGGCATACCGTTGGAGCGCGGCCCCTGAAAACGCATCACGGCCACGAAGTCGTGTTCCAGCTCACCGGCCTTGAACGCATCGGCCAGTTGTTGCTGGTCCTGGAACACCCGCGCCGGGGCTTCGACGATCTGATGTTCCGGGGCTACCGCCGAGACCTTCATCACGCCACGGCCCAGGTTGCCTTCCATCACCCGCAGGCCACCCTCGCCGGAGAATGCACGGGCAACCGGGCGCAGGATCGACTCGTCGAGGCTTTCAATCGGACCTTCACGCCATACCAGCTCGCCATCCACCAGGAACGGTTCGCGGGTGTAGCGGCTCAGGCCATAGCCCGCCACGGTGTTGACGTTTTCGTGAAGCAGACCGGCTTCCAGCAGCTCCCGAATCAGGAACGCCATACCACCGGCGGCCTGGAAGTGGTTGATATCGGCCTTGCCGTTTGGATACACGTGGGACAGGGTCGGTACCACCTCGGAGAGGTCGGCCATGTCTTGCCAGGTCAGCTGGATACCCGCCGACATGGCAATCGCCGGCATGTGCAAGGTGTGGTTGGTCGAACCGCCGGTGGCGTGCAGCGCAACGATGGAGTTGACCAGCGAACGCTCGTCAACGATCTCGCCCAGCGGCATGAAATCGCCGTTTTGCTTGGTCAGACGAGTGACTTGATGAGCCGCTTCGCGAGTCAGGGCATCGCGCAAAGGCGTGTAGGGGTTAACGAAAGAGGCGCCTGGCAAATGCAGGCCCATCACTTCCATCAGCAACTGGTTGGTGTTCGCGGTGCCGTAGAACGTGCAGGTGCCAGGGCTGTGGTAGGACTTCATCTCCGATTCCAGCAACTCTTCGCGGCTGGCCTTGCCTTCGGCGTAGCGCTGGCGCACATCGGCTTTTTCCTTGTTGGAAATGCCCGACGGCATCGGCCCACCCGGTACAAAGATGGTCGGCAAGTGACCAAAACGCAGCGCCCCCATCAGCAGGCCCGGCACGATCTTGTCGCAAATGCCCAGCATCAGCGCCGCGTCGAACATATTGTGGGACAGCGCCACGGCTGTGGACAAGGCAATCACTTCGCGGCTCAGCAAACTGAGTTCCATGCCCGGCTCGCCCTGGGTCACGCCGTCACACATGGCCGGGGTGCCGCCTGCGAACTGGCCCACCGAGCCAATTTCACGCAGGGCTTTTTTGATTTGCTCAGGAAAGTGCTCGTACGGCTGGTGCGCCGAGAGCATGTCGTTATATGACGAAACAATTGCCACGTTGGCCGCGTTCATCATCCGCAGGCTGTTTTTATCTTCAGTGCCACACCCTGCCACGCCGTGGGCGAAGTTCGCGCATTGCAGCTTGCCGCGTTGCGGGCCGTCGCCGGCAGCGCCACGAATAAGCGTCAGATACGCCTCGCGGGTTGCACGACTGCGGGCAATAAGACGCTCGGTGACTTCAAGAACGCGGGGATGCATGTGTTGAACTCCAGGCTAACGGATGTGGCGACCTGTGCGTGTCCTATGCTGACCGAAGGGCTCCGGGGAGCGACTTCAATCATTCGGACCCGTTGATTCAGGTCACTCGTTGTAGATAAAACAAAATATTGCCACTTAAATGGCTTGTTTTCTATTTTTATGCGAATAATCTTGTAATTCCAACAACAAATCGATGGCAGGCGCTTTCCATGACTCTACGAATCGCAATCAATGGTTTTGGCCGTATCGGCCGTAACGTCCTGCGCGCACTGTATACCCAAGGCTACCGTCAGGACCTGCAGATCGTCGCCATCAACGATCTGGGTGACAGTTCGATCAATGCCCATCTGCTCAAGTACGACACGGTTCACGGCACGTTCGACGCCAATGTCGAACACGATCAGGAAAGCCTGACCGTCAATGGTGACCGCATCAGCGTGACCGCCATTCGCAATCCGGCCGAACTGCCGTGGGCGGCACTGAACATCGATGTGGTGTTTGAATGCACAGGTTTGTTCACCGAGCGCAGCAAGGCACAAGCACATATTACTGCTGGCGCCCGCAAGGTGATTATCTCTGCTCCCGGCAAAAATGCCGATGCGACGGTGGTCTACGGTGTCAACCACGACATTTTGCGTCAATCCCACCACATTATTTCCAATGCTTCCTGCACGACCAACTGCCTGGCACCCGTGGCGCAGATCCTGCACCGCGAATTCGGCATTGAAAACGGCCTGATGACCACCATTCACGCCTACACCAATGACCAGAACCTGACCGACGTTTATCACTCGGACCCCTACCGCGCACGTTCGGCCACCCAGAACATGATCCCGAGCAAAACCGGCGCAGCCGAAGCCGTGGGCCTGGTATTGCCGGAACTCGCCGGCAAGCTCACCGGCATGGCCGTGCGGGTGCCGGTGATCAACGTGTCGCTGGTCGACCTGACCATTGAACTCAAGCGCGAAACCACCGCAGCTGAAGTCAACGCACTGTTCAAGGAAGCCAGCCAGCACTCCAGGGTACTGGGTTACAACACCCTGCCGCTGGTATCGAGCGACTTCAACCACAACCCGCTTTCGTCGATCTTCGATGCCAATCACACCAAAGTCAGCGGCAAACTGCTAAAAGTGCTGGCCTGGTACGACAACGAGTGGGGCTTCTCCAACCGCATGCTCGATAACTGCCTGGCGCTGCACAACGCGGAGTAACGCGATGATCGGTATCAGCTTCACCACGGCCACCCTGGCGGCGCGCAAGCGTATCGCTCTGGTGGCCCACGATCATTGCAAGGGCTTTTTGCTGGACTGGGCCGAACGCCACAAGGCAGCCCTCAGCCAGCATGACCTGTGCGCCACCGGCACCACCGGGCTGCTGCTGAGCCAGCGCCTGGGCCTGCCGATCGAAAGCATGATCAGCGGGCCGTTGGGCGGCGATCAACAGGTGGGGGCACGGATCGCCGAGCAACGGGTCGACATGCTGGTGTTCTTCTGGGACCCGTTCGAGCCCCAGCCCCACGACCCGGACATCAAGGCACTGCTGCGGGTTGCGGCAGTATGGAACATCCCCGTGGCGTGCAATGAATGCAGCGCCGACTACCTACTCAGCAGCCCGCTGATGAGCCAGCCCCATGAACACCGCATTCCTGATTACAGTGCGTATTTGAAGGGTCGGGTTTAGGTTTATGGTGGGAGCGAGCCTGCTCGCGAAGACGCACTATCGTCTACGACCTTCGCGAGCAGGCTCACTCCCACCAGAACGATTTCAAACCATTTCAAAACAGCACTTGACCAATAGCACAGATGATAAGCATTATCATTCGCTCAAAATCGGTCGGGTAGCACTGTGAGTCAGTCCCACTTCAATCAAGTCTTCCTTACCCAACGGGTAACCCTGCTGCGCACCCTGGAGCGGATGGTCAACAACCACAGCACCGCCGAAGACCTGCTGCAGGAGACCTACCTGCGCGTAACCCGCGCCTTGAGCGAACGCAGCGTCGAGCACCTTGAGCCCTTTGTGTTCCAGACCGCACGCAATCTGGCGCTTGACCACCTGCGCGCCCGGCGGATCCAGTCACGCACCGTGGTCGAAGATGTGCCCACTGAAGTGATCGAAGGCGTTGCCTCCCCTCTCAGCACCCCTGAAGAAGCCCATCAAGCCGCGCAACTACTGGAGCGTCTGAGTGTGAGCCTGAGCCAGTTAAGTGCCCGTCAACAACGGATTTTCATCCTCAGCCGCCTGCATGGCTGCAGTTATCAGGAGATTGCCGAAGAGCTTGACGTTTCCTTGAGCACCGTTCAAAAGGAACTCAAATTGATCATGGCAATCTGCATCGGGGTAGCCGACAGACTCAATCGCCCTTAACCTTGACCGGCGATGCCTGCTAGAACGCTCTGAAACTGCCAAGGAACATCCGTGACGGACACTCACAAATCTGCCGTGCCAGAACTGGCGCAAGACGTGCTGCAGGACAGCGCCATGGATCAGGCACTGGAATGGCTGATTACTCTTGAGTGTGCGAGCGACGAACAAAAAGCCGCTTTCGAAAACTGGCTCAATGCCGACCCCGCCCATGCCCAGGCCTTTGCCAAGGCCAATGCGATCTGGAACGGCGAACCGCTGCTGGCCGCCGCGCAAACCCTGCAAGCCCGCCGTAGCCCCGGCCTGTTGCGGCGCATAGGACGACACTGGAAACACCTGGCAACTGCGGCGGTGGTGATTATCAGCGTCGGCAGCTACAGCAATGTACCGTTACGCCTGCAAGCCGATCACCTGACCGTGGTGGGCGAGCGCCAGCGCCTGCAACTCGAGGACGGCTCAAAAGTGCTGCTTAACACCAACTCGGCGTTTTCCAGCAAGGTGGTCAATGCCCAAAGCAGCGCCCGCCTGTATCAGGGCGAAGCGTATTTCGAAATTCCCGCCGACCTGGAGTTCCCGCTGGTGCTTGATGCTGGCCCCGTGCGCATCAGCGTGCGCGACACCGCCTTCGCCGTGAGCTACCTCAATGGTGAAACACAGGTGCGGGTGCAGCGCGGCGACGTCGATTTGCGGGTCAACAGTGCCGGTGCGCAAATGCGCCTGTCGGCTGGCAACAGCGTGCGCATTGGCCCTGACGGCTTCAGCAAGACCGCCCGGCTCAACCCCCAGACCGACCTGGCCTGGGTGCAGGGGCGCCTGGTGTTCGAAAACTGCCCGATGGGCAAGGTGCTGGATGAAGTACGCCGCTACTACCCAGGCTGGATCGTCAACAACAACGACAAACTCGCCAACGTGGCAGTGACCGGCAACTACCGGCTGGATCAGCCTCTGGATATCGTCCGCTCACTGGCCCATATCACCTCAAGTAGCCTTTCAGAATTCCCGGCGTTGGTAATTCTCAATTAAAAGTAGGTTTTTTTACTCGATAGCCTAAGGTCATACGTCTCGTTGTAGTCAATGCAACTGATTCGCATTTTGAGTCAGCTTCGCAACTATAAGATTCGTTCACCACGGAGCGCTATCAATGCCCACTCGTTTCAACAGCCGGTCCTCATCCAACGCCCGCAAGGGTGGTTTGCAGCAGTGCACGTTGTCGTTGTTGACCGCCGCCATGCTTTTGGCCGGTGTGCAGGCGGCTCCAGCCCTGGCGGCGACCGATGAGCAGCCGGCGACCCGCTCCGTGGGCAATTACAAGTTTGCGATCTCCCAGCAGCCATTGGCCTCCGCGCTTAACGATTTCAGCACGGTGACCGGCTGGCAGGTCGGCCTGCCGGCAGAGCTGGCGCAGAATGTGTCCTCACCCGGCGTGCGCGGTTCACTCACCCCGGAAAAAGCCCTGGAGCGCCTGTTGATCGGCACCAACCTGGGCTACCGCAAGCTGGCCAGCAACAATATCGTGCTGGAAAAGCGCAGCAGCTCCACCGGCACCCTGGCCCTGCAACAAGTCACCATCAGCGCCACTCGCCAGGAGCAGGACGTGAACTCGGTGCCCAGCACCATTACCGTCCATGACCGCCAGGATATGGACCGCGATAACGTCAATACCATCAAGGACCTGGTGCGCTATGAGCCGGGTGTCTCGGTAGGCGGCGCCGGCCAGCGTGGCGGCATCAGCAACTACAACATCCGCGGCATCGACGGCGACCGGATCCTGACCCAGGTGGACGGCGTCGAGATCCCCAACTCGTTCTTCAACGGCCCGTACGCCAAGACCCAGCGCAACTACGTCGACCCGGAAATCATCAAGCGCGTCGAAATCCTCCGTGGCCCGGCGTCGGTACTTTATGGCAGCAACGCCATTGGCGGTGCCGTCAGCTACTTCACCCTCGACCCCAATGACATCATCAAGCCGGGCCAGGATGTTGGCGCCCGCCTCAAGGCCGGCTACAGCTCGGCCGATCGCAGTTGGTTGAAATCCGGCACCGTCGCCGGCCGCTCGGGCGACTTCGACGGCTTGTTGCACCTGAGCCAGCGCGACGGTCACGAAACCGAATCCTACGGTGACCACGGCGGCACCGGGCTGTCCCGTACCGCGGCCAACCCTGAAGATACCAAAACCACCAACGTACTGGCCAAGCTGGGCTGGAACTACAACGATGACGACCGTCTTGGCTTCACTTATGAGAAGTACAAGGACCGCCTCGACATCAATGAAAAAAGCGCGGTCGGCGGACCGTTCAACAACGGCCAGCCGCTGGGCATGTACCTGTCGCGTAACGGCAAGGACACCATCAGCCGCGAGCGTTTCGGCCTGGAAAACAGCATGGCGCTGGATACCGCCGTGGCTGACCACTTCAAGTGGAGCCTGAACTACCAGATCGCCAAAACCGACCAGAACACCCTGGAAGACTACTTCCCCTACAGCCGTCATGTGATGCGTTCGCGCAACACCACCTACGAAGAAAAAACCTGGGTACTGGACGCCCAGGCAGACAAAGCCTTCCATATTGCTGACACCGATCACCTGCTGACCTACGGTGCCACTATCAAGCACCAGAAAGTCACCGGTTCGCGCAGTGGCTCGGGCACCTGCCTGGCAGTAGGCAATGGTTGCACCGCCGTGGGCGCCGACAGCCCGAAAGATTACCTGGTCAAATCCAGCGACTTCCCGGACCCGACCATCAACACCTACAGCCTGTTCGCCCAGGACCAGATCAGCTGGAATGACTGGACCTTCATGCCCGGCCTGCGCTACGACTACACCAAGCTGACGCCGCATATCACCCAGGAATTCCTCAACACCGTCAACAGCGACCAGAAAGGCACCGTAAGCGATGCAGACAAGGTCTGGCACCGCCTGTCGCCAAAACTGGGCGTCACTTACGCATTCAACGACAACTACACCTGGTACGGCCAGTACGCCGAAGGCTTCCGCACCCCGACCGCCAAAGCGTTGTACGGTCGATTTGACAACCTGCAGGCAGGCTACTCGGTAGAGCCGAACCCGGATCTGGAACCGGAAAAAAGCAAAAGCTACGAGACCGGCCTGCGCGGCAACTTTGACGCTGGCTCATTCGACGTGGCGGTGTTCTATAACAAGTACCGCGACTTCATTAACGAAGATGCCATCACCCCCGGCTACGACGACCTCAAGTTCCAGGCCAACAACATCAAGCACGCCACCATCAAGGGTGCCGAGGTCAAAGGCCGCCTGAACCTGGACGCTTTCGGCGCGCCACAGGGCCTCTATACCCGTGGTTCCGTGGCATATGCCCACGGTCGCAACGAAGACACCGGCCAGCCGATCAACAGCGTCAACCCGCTGACCGCCGTGATGGGCCTGGGCTACGAGCAGCAGAACTATGGCGCTCTGGTGAGCTGGACCCTGGTCAAGAGCAAGGACCAGGTCGACGACACCAGCTACTTCGCCCCCGATGGCACCAGCAAGCAGTTCAAGTCGCCTGGCTATGGTGTGCTCGACCTGACCGGTTTCTACAAGGTCACCAAGGACGTCACCGTCAATGCCGGCCTGTACAACCTGACCGACAAGAAATACTGGAACTGGGATGACGTGCGCGGCTACGACAGCGTGGGTGAGGCCGGCGTGCTGAACCCGGCCAATATGGAGCGACTGACCGCGCCGGGCCGCAACTTCTCGATCAATCTGGTCTGGGATATCTGATCAGCCACGCTCACTGCGCAGAATTCTGCTCTGCGCAGTGAGGATTTTTTACTGTGATGCGTCTTCCTGATCGTCTAGTTACAAAGCGCATCTCATTCTCAAGGATTTTTTCATGACCACTGCTGATTCCGCATCACGTCCGGCCTTGCGTTCCCAACGTCTGAACCAGATCACCAACGAGCCGCATCAAAAGCTCGACGCTTTGGTCAAGGCGCACAAGCCATTTGATGACGTGGCCAGCTTCGCCCGCTTTGTCGTCGCCCAGTACCTGTTCCAGTCGGAGCTCAAGGCGCTGTACACCGACCCGGCCCTGAAAGAAATCGTCCCTGACCTGCCAGAGCGCTGCCGCGCCGAGCAAGCCAAGGCCGACCTGGCCGACCTCAACACCGAAGTGCCTGCCCCGGTTGCCGGCGCGGTCAATTCGCCAAGCAAGGCTGAAGCACTGGGCTGGATCTTCGTTTCCGAAGGCTCCAAGCTGGGCGCTGCATTCCTGATCAAGCGTGCTGTGGGCCTGGGCCTGAGCGACAGCTTCGGCGCCCGCCACCTGGGCGAGCCTGCCGGTGGCCGTGCCGAAGGCTGGAAAAGCTTTATCCGCACCCTCGACGGCCTGGAACTGACGGCTGAAGAAGAAGCCGACCTCGACAAAGGTGCAGTAGCGGCCTTTGAGCGTTTTACCGTATTACTGGAACACGCCTACGCTGCTCAGCCAGAACTGGCTTAAGCTGACAGGCCCGACCAGCGCACGCTGGTCGGGTGTCCTTTTATGCGTCCTGAGCTTATGACCCGCCAAACCCGATCCACGTCGAAAATCGCCCGAATCCTGTTCGGCTTGCTGGCCTATGTGAGCCTGGGCATTGGCCTGATTGCGATTGTGATTCCTGGCCTGCCGACCACCGAATTTATTTTGCTCGCCGCCTGGGCCGCGACCAAAAGCTCCCCGCGCTTGAGTGCCTGGCTGGAAAACCACCGGTTGTTTGGTCCGATCCTGAGCAACTGGCGCAACGGCAAGATCATCAAGCGCAACGCCAAAATCAGCGCCACTGTCAGCATGTTGTTGTGCGCAGGGCTGATGCTGTATGTGCTGGATCACAACTGGCCGGTGTTTCTGGCGATAGCCGGCATGAGCATGGGCAATCTGTGGATCTGGTCGCGACCGGAGCGCTTGCCAAGCCCTTCGTAGCAGCTGACGAGCGGAGCACTCATAAGGCTTTTTACAGGAACTGGCCCCCCTCGGAATTTATGAGCGCCGCACACCTGTGGGAGCTGGCTTGCCTGCGATACTGACACCCCGGTGTATCAGGCAAACGGCGGCGATGCCATCGCGAGCAAGCCCGCTCCCACAAATCGCCACTTACAACGCCAACGCCCCGCTATACAGCGCATAAGCTGCCGCCAGTGCGGTTATCACCACCATCGCGAATATCACCTTCTCCCAGGGCTTGAACAGCAGCTCACCCTGCTCGCGCTTGGCCTTGGCGAAAAAGAACACCCCGGGTGCATACAGCAACGCCGAGAGCAGCAGGTATTTGGGCCCCGCCGCATATAACAGCCACATCGCATAAATCAGCGCCACCGCCCCTACCAGCAGGTCCTTGACCCTCCGCCGCCCCGCCCGCTCGTAAGTCTCGCCCCTCACGCACAGCAGCACCGCGTAAGCTGCCGACCACAGGTAAGGCACCAGGATCATCGATGACGCCAGATAGATCAGGCTGGTGTAAGTACCGGCGGACACCAGGGTGATCACCAGGAAAATCTGGATCATCGAGTTGGTCAGCCACAGGGCATTGACCGGCACATGGTTGGCGTTTTCCTTTTTCAGGAACGCCGGCATGGTGTTGTCCCGGGCTGTGGCATAGAGGATCTCGGCGCACAGCAACGCCCACGACAACAACGCCCCCAACAGCGAGATCGCCAGCCCGATACTGATCAGTATCGCCCCCCACTCTCCCACCACATGCTTGAGCACCCCGGCCATCGACGGGTTTTGCAGACTGGCCAGTTCCGGCTGGCTCATGATCCCCAGCGACAGCACGTTCACCAGCACCAGCAGGGCCAGCACGCCGAGAAAGCCAATAACCGTAGCCTTGCCCACATCCGAACGTTTCTCGGCACGGCCCGAGTAGACACTGGCACCTTCAATACCGATAAACACGAAAACCGTCACCAGCATCATGTTGCGCACCTGGTCCATCACGCTGCCCAGGCTGGGTGTTTGTGTGCCCCAAAAATCCCGGGTGAAAATATGGGCCTTGAACGCCACGGCGGTGAGCACGATAAACATCACAATGGGGACGATTTTGGCCACGGTGGTCAGCTGGTTGATAAACGCCGCTTCCTTGATCCCGCGCAGCACCAGAAAATGCACCCCCCACAGCAGCAACGATGCGCAACCTATGGCGATCGGCGTGTTGCCCTGGCCAAACACCGGGAAAAAATAGCCCAGGGTGCTGAACAGCAATACGAAGTAACCGACGTTGCCCATCCAGGCGCTGATCCAGTAGCCCCAGGCTGACGAGAAACCCATGTAGTCGCCAAACCCGGCCTTGGCGTAGGCATACACCCCCGAATCCAGCTGCGGCTTGCGATTGGCCAGGGTCTGGAACACAAAGGCCAGCGCCAGCATGCCCACTGCCGTGATTGCCCAGCCGATCAACACGGCACCACCGGCAGCATGCTCGGCGATATTTTGCGGCAACGAAAAAATCCCGCCACCAATCATCGAGCCGACAACCAACGCGATCAGGGCGTTGAGCCTAAGCTTTTGCGTCTGTTGCGACATCGTCACCTCGCTGTACTACTTGGTTAAAACTTATGAATATCAGGCTACAGACGTTCACTGACTAAATATATGCAGTGCCCAAACGTTTAATAGATCCCCGCAATAAGCCGTGCTTCCCTGATAACCATTGCGCCTATTGAAACCTAAAAAACCGTTCATATATAGATGACGATTTAATTTCATGGAGGGGTTCATGAAACTTGAAGATGACATTTGCAAATCTGGAAATACTGGCTAGCTTCAATCCCCACGACACCGTGGGTAACGAACGTATTAATACCTGAAAACATCTCTGGAGTAAGGCTTTCAGGAAGCGTCATAAAAATGCGTGATCGCGACCTTCCCCGCTCTATCAACAATGGAATGTAGTAATGCCCTGATCTATGTCAAACGGCTTGAATATCAATGGACTTAACTTTGAAGCCTCACTTCTCCTAGATTGGAGTCACTACAAATGTCTGATACTCCTGGAAAACTGCGACTGGGTGCGTTGGTTGCTCTGGTAGTCGGCTCAATGATTGGCGGCGGGATTTTTTCGCTGCCACAAAACATGGCCGCCAGCGCTGATGTCGGCGCAATCCTGATCGGTTGGGCAATTACCGCTGTCGGTATGTTGACCCTCGCTTTTGTGTTCCAGACCCTCGCCAATCGCAAACCTGACCTTGACGGCGGCGTGTATGCCTACGCCAAAGCAGGCTTCGGCGATTACATGGGTTTCTCGTCAGCCTGGGGCTACTGGATCAGCGCCTGGCTGGGTAACGTCGGCTACTTCGTGTTGCTGTTCAGCACCCTGGGTTACTTCTTCCCGATCTTCGGCGAAGGCAATACCCCCGCCGCCATCATCGGCGCCTCGATCCTGCTCTGGGCCGTGCATTTCCTGGTACTGCGCGGCATCAAGGAAGCAGCGTTCATCAACCTGGTAACCACCGTTGCCAAGGTCGTACCGCTGGTTCTGTTTATCCTGATTGCCCTCTTCGCGTTCAAACTGGACATCTTTACCAGTGACATCTGGGGCGTAAAAAACCCGGACCTGGGCAGCGTGATGGATCAGGTGCGCAACATGATGCTGGTCACCGTTTGGGTGTTCATCGGTATCGAAGGCGCAAGCATCTTCTCTTCCCGTGCCGAAAAACGTTCGGACGTGGGTCGGGCCACCGTGATCGGCTTTATCACCGTGCTGCTGTTGCTGGTACTGGTGAACGTGCTGTCGCTGGGCATCATGACTCAGCCTGAACTGGCAAAACTGCAAAACCCTTCGATGGCGGCCGTGCTTGAGCATGTGGTCGGTCACTGGGGTGCAGTACTGATCAGCGTCGGCTTGATCATCTCCCTGCTGGGTGCCCTGCTCTCCTGGGTACTGCTGTGCGCAGAGATCATGTTCTCGGCGGCCAAGGACCACACCATGCCGGCCTTCCTGAAAAAGGAAAACGCCAACCATGTACCGGTCAACGCCCTGTGGCTGACCAACGCCATGGTGCAACTGTTCCTGATCATCACCCTGTTCTCGGCCAGTACTTATCTGTCGCTGATCTACCTGGCGACCTCGATGATCCTGGTGCCTTACCTCTGGTCTGCAGCCTACGGCTTCCTGCTGGCGGTACGTGCCGAGACTTACGAGAACGCCCTGGCAGAACGCAAGAAAGATCTGATCATCGGCGGTATCGCGCTGATCTACGCGATCTGGCTGATCTATGCCGGCGGCCTCAAGTACCTGCTGTTATCGGCCCTGCTCTATGCACCTGGCGCCATTCTGTTCGCCAAGGCCAAGCGTGAAAGCGGCCAGCCCGTGTTCACCAACATCGAGAAAGTGATTTTTGCCGCAGTAGTGATCGGCGCCCTGGTGGCTGCCTATGGTCTCTACGACGGTTTCCTGACCCTGTAACAACCTGTTTGTGTACTTTGGAGGATGACTGTAATGACCACGGAAAAAGTGAAATACGGCGTGCATTCCGAAGCCGGTAAGCTGCATAAGGTTATGGTGTGTTCCCCAGGCCTGGCTCACCAGCGCCTGACCCCAAGCAACTGCGATGAATTGCTGTTCGATGACGTACTGTGGGTCAACCAGGCCAAGCGTGACCACTTCGACTTCGTCACCAAAATGCGCGACCGCGGCATTGATGTGCTGGAAATGCACAACCTGCTGACCGATATCGTTGCCATCCCGGAAGCCCTGGACTGGATTCTGGACCACAAAGTGACCCCCAATCAGGTGGGTGTGGGCCTGGTCAACGAAGTCAAATCCTGGCTTAAAAGCCTTGAGCCACGCCAAATTGCCGAGTACCTGATCGGCGGCGTGTCGGCAGACGATCTGCCAGACAGCTTTGGTGGCAAGACCATCCAGATGTTCCGTGACTTCCTCGGTCACACCAGCTTTATCCTGCCACCGCTGCCCAACACCCAGTTCACCCGTGACACCACTTGCTGGATCTACGGTGGCGTGACGCTGAACCCTATGTACTGGCCGGCGCGTCGTCAGGAAACCCTGCTGACCACCGCGATCTACAAGTTCCACCCTGAGTTCACCAACGCCGACTTCCAGATCTGGTACGGCGACCCGACAGTCGACCATGGCAACGCCAGCCTTGAAGGCGGCGACGTGATGCCAATCGGCAACGGCGTAGTCCTGATCGGTATGGGCGAGCGCACGTCACGTCAGGCCATTGGCCAACTGGCACAAAACCTGTTCAAGAACGGCGCTGTAGAACGAGTAATCGTTGCCGGTATGCCCAAGTCCCGCGCGGCAATGCACCTGGACACCGTGTTCAGCTTCTGCGACCGCGACCTGGTAACCATCTTCCCTGAAGTCGTGAACCAGATCGTTGCGTTCTCGGTGTACCCGGACGACAAGAAACAAGGCGGCGTGGACGTACGACGCGAAGAAGGCCACTTCCTCGACGTAGTGGCCAAGGCCCTGGGCGTGAAAAAACTGCGTGTGGTCGAAACCGGCGGCAACTCGTTCGCAGCAGAACGCGAGCAGTGGGATGACGGTAACAACGTGGTGGCCCTGGAGCCTGGCGTGGTGATCGGTTACGACCGCAACACCTACACCAACACCCTGCTGCGCAAGGCTGGCGTTGAAGTCATCACCATCAGCGCCTCCGAACTGGGCCGCGGCCGTGGCGGCGGTCACTGCATGACCTGCCCGATCGTGCGTGACCCTGTCGACTATTAATCTACCCATTTGATTGCTTGCCCCGGCCTCAACACGGGGCCGGTGCAAGCCGGTTAACCCGAAACCAAGGAGATCACCATGGCTTTTAACATGAAAAACCGCAGCCTTCTGAGCCTGATGCACCACACTCCACGTGAGTTGCATTTCCTGCTCGATCTGTCCCGCGATCTCAAGCGCGCCAAGTACACCGGTACTGAAGAGCCGCACTTGAAAGGCAAAAACATCGCCCTGATCTTCGAAAAAACGTCGACCCGCACCCGTTGCGCATTTGAAGTGGCAGCCCACGACCAGGGCGCGCACGTTACCTACATCGACCCGGTTTCTTCGCAGATCGGTCACAAAGAAAGCATGAAAGACACCGCCCGCGTTCTGGGCCGCATGTTTGACGCCATCGAATACCGTGGCTTTGAACAGGCTGTTGTCGAAGAGCTGGCCAAGTACGCAGGCGTGCCGGTGTTCAACGGCCTGACCGCTGAATTCCACCCGACGCAAATGATCGCCGACGTGCTGACCATGCGCGAACACAGCGACAAGCCGCTGCACAACATCAGCTACGCGTACCTGGGCGACGCCCGCAACAACATGGGTAACTCGCTGCTGCTGATCGGTGCCAAACTGGGCATGGACGTGCGTATTGCCGCACCAAAAAGCCTGTGGCCGGAAGAGTCGTTCGTTAAACAGTGCCAGGAATTCGCCAAGGAAAGCGGTGCCAAAATCACCCTGACCGAAGACCCTAAAGCTGCCGTCAAAGGCGTGGACTTTATCCACACCGACGTCTGGGTATCGATGGGCGAACCGGTTGAAGCCTGGAACGACCGTATCAAGCTGCTGCTGCCTTACCAGGTCAACAGCGACATGATCAAGGCGGCAGAAAACCCACGCGTGAAGTTCATGCACTGTCTGCCTGCGTTCCACAACTGTGAAACCAAGGTCGGCAAAGACGTGGCCGAGCACCATCCAAACCTGAAAAACGGTATTGAAGTGACCGAGGAAGTGTTCGAGTCCCCTGTCAACATCGCCTTTGAGCAAGCTGAAAACCGCATGCACACCATCAAGGCGATTTTGGTCGCGGCATTGGCTGATATCTAAGCCTGTCCACGGTAGTCATGTGAACCCATGACTACCGTGGGAGCGGGCTTGCTCGCGATGCAAACACCTCGATTCATCTGATGCACCGAGGCGATGCCATCGCGGGCAAGCCCGCTCCCACATAGGCTGCTCCCACACTTTTAAAAGGACATCTTCTATGCGTATCGTCGTTGCACTGGGCGGTAACGCCCTCTTGCGTCGCGGCCAGCCCATGACCGCCGAGAACCAGCGCGAAAACATCCAGACCGCTACCGCCCAGATTGCCCGCATTGCCCATGGCAACGAGCTGGTAGTGGCCCACGGTAACGGTCCGCAAGTCGGCCTGCTGTCCCTGCAAGCCGCCGCCTACACTGCAGTCGCCCCTTACCCGCTGGACGTGCTCGGTGCTGAAACCGAAGGCATGATCGGCTACATGATCGAGCAGGAACTGGGCAACCTGCTGCCACAGGAGGCCGCGTTTGCCACCCTGCTGACTCAGGTTGAAGTGGACCCCAAGGACCCCGCGTTCCAGAAGCCGACCAAGCCGATCGGCCCGGTCTACACCGAAAGCGAAGCCAAGAGCCTGGCCGCCGAAAAAGGCTGGAGCATTGCTCCGGACGGCGACAAGTTCCGTCGCGTAGTGCCTAGCCCGAAACCCAAACGCATCTTCGAAATTCGCCCGATCAAGTGGCTGCTGGAAAAAGGCACCATCGTGATCTGTGCGGGCGGCGGCGGCATTCCCACCATGTACGGCGAAGACGGCAAGCTGCGCGGCATCGAAGCGGTGATCGACAAGGACCTGGCGTCCTCGCTGCTGGCCCAGCAACTGGACAGCGACCTGCTGGTGATCGCCACTGACGTGAATGCGGCCTTTATCGACTGGGGCAAGCCAACCCAGAAGGGCATTGCTCAGGCCCACCCGGACGAGCTGGAAAAACTCGGCTTTGCCTCGGGCTCCATGGGCCCTAAAGTGGAAGCGGCCTGCGAGTTTGCCCGCAAAACCGGCAAGACTGCCGTGATCGGCGCACTGGCGGATATCGAAGCAATCGTTCAAGGTAAGGCCGGTACTCGGGTCAGCACCGAAAAACCGGGTATCACCTACTTCTGAACCTCGGGGCAGGCCCCGGGGCCTGCCCTTTCCCATAGCCTCAAGGAGTACCCTATGGCCTCGTTCGAACCCGGTCACCTGCATATCCACCGCGAACCGCTGCAACCGAGCGACTTTGGGTATGACATCAAGATCGATTACCAGGTCGTTCAGGATCCCAAGGAAGGCAAGTCGATGCAGTTCGACATGCACGGCCAGATCAACCAGAAGGAGTTCAAGGAGTCCTTCACACTGCCCAAGGACATGGCCTACAACTTTGCCCATGACGCTTTCCAGATTGCCGTGAAGCACGGCATTCCCAAAACCGCCGACATCCGCTCGATGCACGGTTACTACGACAAGATGTTCGCCGACGTGATGGCCCAGCTCAACCACAAGCCGGGCGACCCGATCAAGCTCGACCATCTGGACTGATTCAGCCACTGGCTGAGGGCTGCATTTTTGTGGGAGCGGGCTTGCTCGCGATACAGGCAACACGGTTTAACGACTAGACCGCGCTGATGCCATCGCGAGCAAGCCCGCTCCCACGGAATTTCACCTATCCCCCCCGCCAAGGCATACTGGCCGTCCCTGCTGGCCAGAAGTGTTTGCCGTTCCCATGCGTATCCATGTCAGTTTTATCGACCGAGTTGGCATCACCCAGGAAGTCCTGGCATTGCTGGGCGGGCGCAACCTCAATCTGGATGCGGTGGAAATGGTTCCGCCCAACGTTTACATCGACGCCCCGACCCTCAGCCCGCAAGTGCTCGACGAGCTGCGCGAGGCCCTGTTTGGTGTCCGCGGTGTGCAAACGGTAACGGTGGTCGATATCCTTCCCGGCCAGCGCCGTCACCTGCAACTGGACGCCTTGCTCGCCGCCATGACCGACCCGGTACTGGCGCTCGACAGCGAAGGCCATGTGCTGCTGGCCAACCCGGCGCTGGTTGCACTGTACGGCCACGAGCCGACCGGCGAAAGTATCGGCCAACTGTTCAGCGACCCCGGGCTGCTCGACGTGCTGCTGGAAAACGGCTTTCGCCTGCCACTGCGCGAAGTCACGCTCAACGGCCATCCGCTGATGCTCGACGCTACGCCGATCACCGATGCCGGCGCCCTGCTCACCCTGTACCAGCCAAGCCGCATCGGCGAGCGCCTGGCAGCCCTGCATCACGATCACGCAGAAGGCTTTGACGCCCTGCTCGGCGACTCACCTGCCATCCGCACGCTGAAAGCC